>NZ_JBBIAA010000001.1:0-135774 GCF_037482545.1 Pseudokineococcus basanitobsidens
CCTGCCCCTTGCGGAACCGGTCCGGTAGCCCCCATTAGCCGGTCGGCGTCGCGGTCCGCGGCCTGCCGGTTCTCCAGCCGGTACACGGCGCCGGTGCGCGGGTCGGTGACGCTGACGTCCTTGGCGCCGCTGCCGGGTGCGCCGGCGAGCGGGGCCAGCTCGACGCTCGTCGTGCCGACCGCCGTCACCGTCGCCCGCTCGCCGGCCTCGAGGAAGCCGCCGCGGGCGCGCGCCGTCGCCGACAGGGCGCCGGGCAGGGTGCCGGTCGAGGCGGCCATGACGTCGACCAGGTCGCCGTACTCGTGCACGCGGCACGGGTCCGCCACGGTGCCCTCGACGTCCTGGCGCGGCGCGGTGACGCACTCCAGGGAGTTGGCGTGCGCGAACGAGAGGTTGTGGCCGAGCTCGTGGGCGACGAGGGACAGGTCCGCGGCGTTGTCCAGCGCCGAGACGCCGCCCGCGTCGACGCCCGAGCCGACGCTGCCCACCCCGTAGCCGCAGCCCTTGCCGCCCTCGTCGAGGAGCACGACGACGAGGTGCGCGCGCCGGCCGCCCGCGAAGCCCGCCTGCTGCTTCGCCTCCTCCCACAGCGCCCAGACGTCCGTGCAGGTGAGCGAGGTGCTGTACCGCGTCGGGGTGCCGGCGAGGGCGAAGGTGACGCGACCGGTGCTCTGGTCGGACCAGTAGTCGGAGGCCCGCTGGACCATCGACGCGAGGTCGGCGTCGGTGGGCACGCGCTCGGTCCCCTCGCCCATGTCCGCGACGACGACCGTGACGGGGCGGGCGGGCCCGACCGCGGCGGCGGTGGCGGGCGGCGGGGCCTCGGCGGTCGTGCGCACCGTGCCGTCGGCGGCCGCGAGGGTGACGCCCTCGCCGGCGGCCGCCGTGACGACGGCCTCGGCGAGAGCCGAGCCCTCCGCCGCGGGACGCTCGCGCGCGGCGTCGAGCCGGCGCTCGCCGGCGGCCTCGGCCACGGCGTCCTCCAGCGCGGCCGGGACGTCGACGACCAGGCGCACCTCCTCGCCGGAGACGGCGCCGCTCGCGGCGAGGCCCTCGACCCCGACCGTCGTCCCGTCGTCGAGCTGCAGGCCCGCGGGGGCGTCGTCGTGGTGATGCTCGTCCGACGCGTGCCCGGGCTCCGCGGGCGACGGCTCGTGCTCGACGACGACCTCGACGACCCGGCCGGCGAGGACCGCCTGCGCCGGGTCGTCGGTGCTGGCGTGTGCCGTCGGGAGCGGGAGGAGCGCCCCCGCCAGCAGCGCGCACGCGCCCGCCCTCGCTGCGCGCGTCGTCGCGGTCGATCGGTCCACGGGTGCCCCTGTCGTCGCTCGTGCCGTCCCCGGTGGTGCTCGTCGAGGTGCCGTCGGCGGGGCCGGCGCGGGGGTGGAGCGGTGTCACCCGCGCGCCGGTCGTGGTTGCTCCGTCCGCGCCGGGACGTCAGCCGGACGGCCGCGCGCGAGCCCGGGCGTCGTCGCTGACACCAGGGGCGCGCCGCTCTACCCTCGCGACGTGTCGGTCGAGGCGGTGCGCGAGCAGCCGATGACCTGGCGCGAGTACGAGGCCCTGGGGGAGGACGTCCGCGGCGAGTACGTCGACGGGCACCTCGTCGTGACGCCCTTCCCGACGCGGCGGCACCAGAGCGCCGCCCGGCGCCTGGCGAACCTGCTCGAGGAGCACGCGCCCGCGGGTGCCGCCGTGGTGACCGCGTGGGGCTGGAAGCCGGGGGCCGACGAGTACGCCCCCGACGTCATGGTCCACCCCGCCACCGACGAGCAGGTGCGCTTCACCGGGACGCCACTGCTGTGCGTGGAGATCCTGTCGACCAACCGCAGCGACGACCTCGTGCGCAAGGTCTTCCGCTACGCCCGGGCGGGCCTGCCCGCGTACTGGGTGCTCGACCCGCTGGAGCCGAGCCTGCGCTGCTTCGAGCTGGCGGAGGGCGAGTACCGGCAGGTCGCCCTCGTCACCGGCAGCGGTGAGGTGCCCGGGTGGCCGGGGCTCGTCGTCGACGTGGCCGCGCTGCTGGCGGACTGAGCGCGCCCGCCCTCACCACCCGGCGGGCTGCACCTCGAGCACGCGCTCGAGCGAGAAGGCCCGCTCGTCCTCGCGCAGGTGGCACCACGCGACGAGCGTCCGGCCCCGGATCCGCATCTCGCTGACGGCGCGGGTGGTGATGCGGCCGCTGCTCGAGCGGTAGGTGAGGACGACGGTCTGACCGACCTTCTCGGCGTGCAGCAGCAGCCGGGCCTGCGCGGTGGGCAGCCTCGGCGCGAGGTGACGCAGCATCTGCTCGCGCTCGTCGACCGGGGGCGCCGTCGGGGCGTCGCTGAGCAGCGAGGTCGCCATCTCCAGCAGCAGGGCGTCGACGTCGGGGGCGTCGTGCTCCACGGGTGCCGCGCCCCGGCCCACCGCGGGCGACCGGCGGGGGCTGCGCGCCGCGGCGGCGGGCTCGGGCCGCGCCGGCACCTGCACCTCACCTCTGGTGTCCTCGACGACGGGCAGGTAGCCCGCCGCGCGCAGCGCCTGCACCGTCGTGGCGGCGTCCGCGGTGCTCGTGAGGACGGTCGGGGCGACGTGCGCGAGCCCGAGGGCTCGCAGGGAGCGGTCCGCGGCGGCCTGGGCGAGCAGGGCCTCGTCGTCGCCGCGGACGACGGCGACGGCGTCGCGCACCCGCAGCGAGCCGTGCCGCCGGGCGACGTCGGCGAGCAGGTACTCCAGCGGCTGCGGCAGGGCGCCGCCGGCGACGTCGGCCAGCTCGGCGCGCAGCTGCTCGCCGGTCCACCCGGCGTCGAGCGCGCGACGGACGCTGCCGGGCGACAGCCGCCACACGACGGCGCCGCCGCGGCCCTCGCGGTCGGCGCACGCGTCGAGCAGCGTCGTCACCCGCACCGAGGGGCTGCCGGGGACGACGGCGGTGAGGTCCGCCCCGATGACCGCCCGGTCCACGCTCTCCGGCAGGGCCTCTCGCACGATCGCGACCAGCGCGTCGTCGTCCCCCTGCAGGAGGGCGAGGCCCAGCGGCGTCGGGACGCCGAGGGCGACCGCTCCGAGCGTGGTGGCCTCGACCCAGGTGGCGGGCAGGCCCTGGGCGTCGGCCGGTTCGTCGACGGCGGGCAGGTGCCACCGCAGCAGCGCGAGCGCCCCGGCGGCGTCGGCGCCGCGGCCGGGCGGCAGCCGGACGACGGTGCCGAGCAGCGCCTGCCGCAGCACGGTGCCGTGCACCTCGTCGGAGCGACCACCGGTCAGCGCGGGCACGACCTTGCCGTCCCGGTGGGTGCGGGTCGTGACGACGGGGTCGTCCCACCACGCGCGCAGGACGGCGGCGTGCTGCGCCGCGGGCTCCGCGGCCCGCCATCCGGTCATCTCGCCGCTCGCGCGCAGGGTGCCGCCGACGGCCTGCAGGAGCCCGGCGGCCCCGAGCACGCCGAGCGCGAGGCGGAGGTCCTGCTCGCTGGTCCCCGTCCGCTTCGCCAGCCTCCCGAGCTCGCGGGCGCCGACGCCGCCGGAGCGCAGCAGCGGGACGCCCTCGGAGCGGACGAGGTCCGCGACGGCGAGCACGAGCGCGGCCGACGTCTGCACCGCCGCGGCCTGCTCCCGCTCGGCGGCCTCGGGTGCCACCGGTGTCGTCGGCACCGCGGGCGGCTGCGGGTCGAAGGGCGCCGTCCAGCCCGCGCCGCGCAGCGCGAGACCCACCTCGGCGGGCACGACGAGCTCGGGGCCCCAGGGGTTGCCGAGGGCGAGGCCGTGGTGCCGGGCCCAGAGCGTGGCGTCGCGCCGCAGCGCGTAGGCGCCCGGGTCGGCCCAGCCCGGTCCGTCCTCCTCCTCGCCGGTGAGCACGGCCAGCGCGACCGGCTGCACCTCCGGCGGCACGGCGGCCACGGCGGCCCGCACCCGGTCGCCGTCCGACAGCAGCGCCTGCACGGCGGCGACGCACTCGGCCTTGCGCGTGGGCGCCGGGGCGTCGTGGGCCTTCAGCACCTCCTGCAGCCGACGGACCGGCAGGTCCGGCAGCAGGACGGCGAGGGGCGGGCCGAGGCCGAGCGGGCCGGTGAGCACGTCGCCCAGCCCGGGCGAGAGCCGCAGCCCGTCGTCGGTGCGCCGCACCAGGACCCGCTCGAGCAGCCACTCCAGCGGTGCGTCGAGCGCGTCCGTCCCGGCGTCCAGCCCGAGCAGCCGGCGCAGCGCCGCCTCGGTCGGCTGCGGGCCCAGCACGAGCAGCGCCTCGACGACCTGGACGACGGGCAGCGGGGCCGTCGAGAGCACCTGCCCGATGGACGTCGGGTCGTCGAGGTGCTCGGCCAGCTCGGCGAGGTCCCGCGGCGGCAGCGGCGCCACGGCGTCCGGGCGCCGGCGCAGCAGCGCGGCCAGGTCCTCGGGGGGCAGGGCGGACAGGTGCTCGACGAGGTCGGTCACGCGGTCAGTGTGATGGGTGGTGCGGACCGCGTCAGGTGAGCGACGAGATGGGCTCCCGGTCAGGCCGGTCAGGGGCTGAGGGTCGCGGCGGCCGTCCTCCAGGGCGATCGGACGGTCAGCGGTGCGCGGCGACCCACCCGCGCACGGCCGCCTCGACCACGGCACGGTCGACGTCCCCGGCGACGAGCCAGGCTCCACGGTCCTCCTCCTCGACCCCCGTCACGCCGGGCAGCAGCGCAAGAGTCGCCGTCAGGGAGGCGGTCCCGTCGTCGTCGTCGTCGGCGAGGTCGTCGTCGAGACCGACCTCCCACCGCCATCTCTCGCCGGGCACTCCCTCGGCGTCGACCGCGTCGACGGTCCATGCGGGCTCGTCCGGCTCCGGTCCGCGGGCGGCGATCTGCCGGTAGTCGTCGAGGTTGTCCCGCAACCAGGTGTACCGGCGCTCGCTCACCGGCTGGCGCGCGAGCTTGATGGCGAGTCCTCGTGCCAGGAGCGGGTTGACGGCGAGCAGGTGTGCCGCGACGACCGGCCAGTGCTGGTCGACGTAGGTCTTCCGGTGCCGGGGTTCGTCACCGACGACCCAGCGGGCGCCGGGGACGTGGCGGACGGCCACCTCCCCGAAGTAGCGCGCGAGCCCGTCAGCGAGCCGTGCCGACGCCGGGTCGAGCTCGCCGCGCGGGTCGGCCACGGGGCCGGCGACGCACCACGGCGGGAGGTCGCCGTCGTCGACCAGCTCCTCGGTCACGAAGGTGAGGTGCTCGACCACCCAGGTGAAGACTGGGACGAGGCTCTCCGGCGTCCCGTCGAGGCGGTCGGCGGGCCCGCCGTCCTCGGCGAGGCGGTGGTCGAAGGCCTCCAGCCTCCGCGCCCCGCCGACGACCCACTCGGTGAAGTAGGCGTCGGCGACGGCGCGGGGCTCGGTGCTCAGGCGGCGCAGAGGCATGCGATCAGGTCTCCGGGGGGTAGACGACGTACGGAACTCCGTTGCGTCAGCACTCCACGTGGCCGAGCAGGCGTCCGAAGGTCGCCGGTTCCGGCTACCGGGAGACGAGCACCTCGCCGTCCCGCCGCAGGCGCCCGTCGCTGAGGCCCAGCACCAGGCCCTTCACCATGCGCTCGCGGATACCCGCGGTGAGACGCCGCCCGCCGAAGACGGCGAGCGCCTCGCGCAGCAGCTCCTCCTCGGTCATGCCGCCGGCGGAGCGGCAGACGTCGGCCATCGCGTTGACGACCTCCCGCAGCGGCAGGTGCTCGACCGGACGGTCGACGCCGGCGGGCGTCGGGCGGTAGCCGCGCCACGTCGCCGGGTCGAGCGACGCGGGCCACACCACAGGCTCGGCGTCGTCGACGACGAGCTTCGGCGGCAGCGCCGTGAGAACGGCGGCCTTGCGGCTCTCGCTCACCCGCCCGAGGCCGAAGGCGCCGGCGACGAGCCGCGCCAGACGGTCGACGTGCACCGGGCCCTCGGCGTCGACGACGTCCTGCAGCGCTCGGCGCACCTCCCGCGTCGCGTCCGGGCGCGGAAGCGCGTCGAGCGTGGCGACGTCACCGAGGGAGCGCGGCGCCCACGGGACGAAGTCGCGGACCTCGGCGTCGGCGTCGCGACGCCCAGCGGGCGCGTCCGCGCCGGAGAGGTACCGCGGGTCGTCGAAGAGGCTGCCCGACGCGTCGGCGAAGGTGTCGCGCCACTCCTCGCCGAGACCCGGGCCCGGAGCCGCGAGCGAGCTGCGGACGGCCGGGACCTCGTCGCGCCCCGGAGGCGGCGACGGCAGGTCGTCCTCCTCGGGCGAGCCCAGCTCGGCGCGGGGCGCCGGCACGCCGACGGGCGACGCCGGCGCGATCTCGGGACCGGCCACGTCCGCACCGTCGACCGCAGCCACGAGCCGGTCGACCACGACACCCGCGTCGTCCAGCCACGCCGGCAGCCACACCCGCTCGACGGCGGGCCAGCGCAGCATCCGGGACAGCACGTCGCGGGGCAGGCCGTCCCGGTCGCCGGTCGTCCGTCGCTGCGCCCACGCGGGCCCGTCGAGCAGGACGGCGAGCACCGGGACGTCCGGGGCGTCGGCCCGCGCGACGCTGAGGTCGATGGTGAAGCTCGACAGCCCGACGTCGGTGCGGACGACGTACCCGCGCCCGCGGAGGGCGTCGGCGACCTCCTCGCGGTGGCGGTCCACGACGATGCGCCGCGCGGCGTCGCCGGGCAGTGCCTCGGCTCCCCTCTCGGCGAGGTCGAGGTAGGCGCGCAGGTCCTTGATGCCCCGTGAGGTGGTCTCCTCCGCCCGGAGCTCGGACGGCGCGAAGCTGGAGAAGACGACGACCTGCCGACGCGCTCGGGTGACGGCCACGTTGAGCCGTCGCTCCCCACCGGCCCGGTTGAGCGGTCCGAAGTTCAGCGGCAGCACGCCCTTGTCGTTCTTCGAGAACGCGGTCGAGAAGAAGACGACGTCGCGCTCGTCGCCCTGGACGTTCTCGAGGTTCTTGACGAAGAGCCCCTCGGGCGCGTCGAGGGCCTCGCCCAGGCGCGGGTCCTCGTCGTCGCGCAGCAGCGCCTCGACGTGCGCGCGCTGCTGCTGGTTGAAGGTCACGACGCCGAGGGAGGGCGCCTCGTCGGGGGAGGCGGCGAAGCGCCGGCGGATCTCCGCGACGAGCGCCTCTGCCTCGGCGGGGTTGGTCCGCAGGAGCTTGCCCTTGCCGCTGCGGTGGAACGTGCCATCCACGCGCACCAGCGAGACGCCGTGCCCGCCGGGACCTGAGTCGCTCGCGCCGTGCACCGGCGCGGGGAAGGACGAGAGCTTGTCGTCGTAGTACTGCCGGTTGCTGAAGGCGATGAGCGACTCGTCCTGGCTGCGGTAGTGCCAGGAGAGCCACTGCTGGGGCACGCCGGCCTGGACGCACTCGGACAGGATCGACTCCTCGTCCTCGACGACGTCCTCGGCCACCTCGGTGTCGTCGTCGGCGAGGCTCGACTCCGCGAAAGACGTGGGCGGCATCTGCTTGCTGTCGCCCACCACGACGACGGAGCGGCCGCGGCCCATGGCGCCCACCGCGTCGGCCACGCGCACCTGCGAGGCCTCGTCGAAGACGACGACGTCGAAGAGGTCCTGCTCGGCGGGGAAGAAGCGGGCGACCGAGTCGGGGCTGACCAGCACGCACGGCATCAGCTGGGTGATGATCCCGTGGAAGCTGCGCATCAGCTCGCGCACGGTCATCCCGCCGCGCCGGCGGGTGAGCTGGCGCTGGAGCAGCCCCATCTGGCCCCGGGAGGCCGACGGGTCGAGCGTCCGGGTCGCGAGCACCTGCTCGGGCAGGGCGGACGTCAGGTGCTCGCGGACGGCGGACGACGAGCGGGTGAAGCGCTCGACGGCGCGCTCGTGCGCCCGCCCGTCGAAGGCGTCCAGACCGGTGCTGCGTCGGCGCTCGGCCGCCGACGCCTCGGCGAGGCCGAGGTCGAACGCGCGGGCGGCGTCGTCGGCGTCGACCTCGCCCCGCAGGAGCGCCGACCGGGCCGCCGGCAGCCCGGCGGCACGCAGCGGCTCCAGCTGCTCGTGGAGGGCGAGCCACCGACGCAGCGAGGTGAGCCCCGGAGGCGTGACGGCCCGCGCACCGGCTGTCTGCTGCCACCGCGGCAGCAGACAGCCGTCGCCGGCCCAGGCGTCGAGGGCCTCCGGCGACGCGCCGGTCGTCGCGGCGAGGCGGGAGACCGCGGTGCTGACGCGGCGCACCGCCGAGGCGCTGCCGGCGTCCGCGCCGCCCCCCGCGGCCACGAGTCGACGCAGTGCGCCGACGAAACCACTCGTGCCGCGCCCGGTGTCGACCTGCGTGCCCGCCCAGCGGAGCCACTCCACCTGCCGGTCGACGAGGCCACGCCCCTCCTCGGTCAGCGGGTTCCACTGCGGGGGGACGACGAGACCCGGGATGGTGCCCGCACGCCCGGCGAGCCCACGGACGACGCCCTGCACGTGCAGGAGAGCTCCCGTCAGCTCGGGCACCTGCTTGGGGGCGACCTCGGCGCCGGGGCGCAGCGCCGGCTCGAGCCGGGCGAGAGCGACCCGCAGCCGCTTCTTCCGACCGAAGAAGCCGGACGCCGCGGCGGCCTGCGCGTCGGCGTGGATGTCGGCCAGCGGCAGATGGAGGGCCGCCGGCGTCGCCGAGTCCAGGCCGGGGTGCGACGCCGCGAGGAAGGCGGCGAGGTCGCCCGCGAGGCCGCCCGCGGCCTCCCGCCACCGGTCGGTGCGGGTCTCGTCGAGGACCTCCAGGCTCGGCGCGGGGCCCAGGACGCCGGTCAGCGCCACGAGGTCCCCGGGCGTCCTCGCCGCCCGGACCGCCTCGGCCAGCGGCCCGTCGGCCGGCAGGTCGACGAGGCAGGCGTCCAGGTCGCGGGCGGCGGCGTGCACGGCGTCGACGTCGGGTGCGGACCCGGCGGGCGGGTCGACGAAGGCCCACGGGTGCTCGGGCGTGGGGTGCGCGAGGTCGGCGACGTCCGGAAGGTCCGCCAGCGCCCGCCGCACACGCGCGGCCGTCTCCGCCGAGGCGTTCGCGGCGACCTCCTCGGGCACGGGCAGGCGGGCCGACACCCCGCCCAGCGCCAGGCGGGCGTCCTCGGCGCCGTAGAGGGAGAGGCCGGCCCCGTTCGGCTCGTGCAGCCGGCGCGCGTACCGCACGAGGGCACGGCGGGAGGAGCGCAGGTCCTCGAGGTCGGCGGATAGGCCCGTCCGGTCCGCCTCGACGGCGAGGTCCAGCGCGCGGCGGATCTGCTCGCGGACCTGCGTCGGGCGGCTGGCCTTGTCGTGCAGGTCGAGGCAGAAGGCGCCCATGCCGACGTCGTGCAGGCGCCGGCTGACGACGTCGAGGGCGGCACGCTTCTCGGCGACGAACAGGACCCGCTTCCCGTCGGCGACGGCGCGGGTCAGCAGGTTGGTGATGGTCTGCGACTTGCCCGTGCCGGGCGGTCCCTCGAGGACGAAGGTGCGCCCCGCGACGGCGTCCCCGACCGCCGCCAGCTGCGAGGAGTCCGCCGGCACCGGGCAGCGGGCGGCGAGCTCGTCGAGGTCGACCTCGCCCGGGTGCGGGATCGGGTCGGTGAAGGGTTCCGTCGGCGTGCTGACGAGGTGCCGCACCAGGGCGTTGCCCGTTAGCGCCTCCCAGTTCTCGTCGAGGTCCTTCCACAGCCGGAACTTGGCGAACTGCAGGATCGCCAGGTCCGCCGTCGGCTCCACCCGGAAGGGCAGCCCCTTGCCGGCGACGGCCGTCCGGACGGCCGTGAGCGCGGCGTCGAGGTCGATGCCGGCGCCGTCGCTCGCCGGCTCGGCGAGGTCGGGGATCTCCAGCCCGTGCACCTGCCGCAGCTTCTCGAGCAGGCAGAAGTTCGGTGTCGACATGCCCGACTCGTCGAGCACCAGCCGGTAGGCGCCGCCACGGCCGCTCGCCCTCAGGGACACCGGGACGAGGACGAGCGGAGACCGCAGCTGTCGGGCCTCGAGGGTCCAGACGAGCGACCCGAGCGCCAGGTAGAGGTTGTTCGCCCCGGTCTCCTCGGTGATGGTCCTGGCCTTGTGCGCGAGCCCGCGCAACGTGGCGTCGTAGCGCGCGCTCGTCGCGTCGGCGAAGAGCGCGTGCTTGCCGAGCAGCAGATCGGCCAGCTGGTCCTGCGGCAGGTCGCGGCCGAAGCTGATGCCGCGCTCGGCGTGGATGGCGGCCACGTGGTCCGAGGGCAGCAGCTGGATCGCGGTCCCTTCGTGGACGGCGTCCTCCAGCGCGCCGAGATGGGCGTCGGGTACGGCCAGCTGCAGCCGGGCCCGGTCGGTGAAGTTGATGAGGCGGTTGCGCAGGCTCAGGTCGAGGAGCGCGTTCTTCCACTGCGCGACGCGCGGCGGCACGGTCCGGCCGCGGCTGTCGTGGACGACCTCGTCGGTACGTGCCCGCGCCGCGGCCGCGGGTGACGTGGAGTGCGCCGCCGGGCTGTACGTCGTCACCGTGACCGTGCCGTCGTCGGCGCGGGTGCGCGCCGGCAGCGGGAGGACGCCGTCACGCCGCGCCTGGTGGACGTCGGTCACGCCCAGGACCTTGCCCAGGTCCCCGGTGAGGTACTCGGCGTAGGGCGGTCGGTGGCTGCGGGCGAAGGGCACCGGCTCCTCGCGGGCCGTGAGCAGGGTCGTCTCGACCAGGCCGACGGCGCCGAGGTCGACGAGGTTGACCACGTCGTCGACCTCGGTCTGCGCCGCGGTGCCGAGGGAGCGCTCCTCGCGCCAGTAGCCGAGGAAGATGTGGCCCTGGACGAGGAACAGCAGCGGCTTGATGCCTGCGTGCTCGAGCGCGGCGGCCATGACGACGACGGTGTCGAGGCACGTGCCGACGCGGCCCTCGAGCACCTCGCCCGGCGTGCGCACCTTCTGGCCGCGGTCCGACCAGCTCGGCGGCGGTTCGCTGTACCGGATGCTGCGCGCCTGCATCGCCTCCCAGACGCACCGCACGATCTCGTCGACCCGCTCGGCCCCGGCCTGGTAGCCCTGCACCGACGGGCTGCCCGTCGAGGCGGCCAGGCGGTCGGCCACCTCGCTCAGCAGCGGGGCGATCGCCGGGTGGTTCGGCATGACGTGCGCGGCGAGCATCTCCAGGCTGAGCTGCTCGACGCCCGACTGGGTCGACCGCAGGAGCCACTGGTGCGCGGCGAGCACCTGGACGCGACCTTCTCCGCTGCCGACCTCCACGCCGTCGACGAGCACGGACGCGCGGACGACACCGGGCCGCTGCTCCTCGACCTGGAGCATGGCCGCGGGGTCGAGGGTCATCCGGAGGTCGCGGTAGACGGCGCTCTCCCCGGCCGGGACGTCGACGACCACGTCGTGCGGAACCCCGATCGGGCCTTCGGCGTCGAGGAGCTGCAGCCGCAGGGTGGCGCCGCGCAGCTGTGGGCCGTCGTTGCGCAGGACGAGGGTCGGCACCACCTGCACCCGGTTGTGCGCCATCGCGTAGCTGAGGAGCCGTCGTGGACCGACCGTGAGACGGACCCGTGCTCCGTCGCCGATCTTCGCCGTGCTGGTGTCGTCCACGTTCTCCCCCGTGTCGTCGGCCCCTGCGCTGGAGTCGGTTCGACGGTAGACGAGGGGTCCGACAGCGTCTGCCGGGTCACTCGATGTGCTGAACGCGCGCTCGTCGCACCGGCGTCGGTGGGAGCCTCGCCGCGACGAGACGCCGACCCGGCGCCGGCCACGGAGGACCGACCCCGGGAGGACCGATGACGTCGATGAGGCTGCCGGCCGCGCTGAGCACCGACGACGACAGCGCTGTGCTCGACCTGCTGCGGCGCTACTACCGGAGACCCCCGGACGGCGAGCACGGCTTCACCGGCTCGGCGTTCGACACGTGGGACCCCTCCGGGACGCGTGCCACGTCGGCGGACGTCTTCACGGCCGACGACGTCGTCGCGGTGTCGCTGCTGTCGGTCGACCTCAGCGGGCGGGCGGCCCACGAGCTGCTGGTCCGCCGCCGTGACGAGTTCGCGCAGATGCTCCGAGCCGTGGGCCCGGACCGCGACCTCGTCGACGAGGGCGAACCCATCGCGAAGGAGTCGCCGCTCTCGCAGCTCTTCCATGCCCTGGATGCGCTCGACGGTGTCGGTCCGACGCGGGCGACGAAGCTCATCGCCCGCAAGCGACCGCGGCTCCGGCCGGTGTGGGACGGGGTCGTCGCCCGGCACCTGGGTGTGGGCAGCAGCTACGTCGAGCCCCTCCGTCAGCGGCTCAGGGAGGCCGACCGGGCCCTGCACCGCCGTCTCGTCCGCCTGGGCGAGGAGGCCGAGCTCGTCGGTGTCTCACCGCTCCGCGTCTTCGACGTCGTCACCTGGCTCGAGGCTCGGGAGAGCCTGCGCGGAGCGACCACGGTCGACGAAGGCGCCACCCCGCGGGCCGCCGAGCGAGACGAGCACCTCCTGCCGGAGAAGGCACAGGAGGCCGCTCGCCGCGACGGTCAGGACGTCACTGCGCCGACCAGTAGGACGGCTCCGAGGTGAGGCTCAGCGTCTCCTCCATGGACACCCGGCCTCCCTCGATGGCGTCGGCCGGCAGGTCGAAGCACACGCTGTAGCTGGCAGAACCGCCGTTGCGCAGGGTCGGCTGGTCGGATGCCTCGGCCGGGGTCACTGCCGTGCAGCTGCTCTCGTCGTAGTCGCGCGAGTCGGTGCCCTGGTAACCGGCCGTCAGGTCGATCCAGGGGTCTCCCTCCTCGTCGCCGTTGTACGTGACGTCCACGTCGACGAGCACGTACTGACCCGTCGGGGCCTCGTTGAACTCGTTCTCCGCGGCGATGACGTCGTCCGCGTCCGGGTTCACGGCCGTGACGGCCACCGTGTACTCGCCGACCTCCGTGGCCTCGCCGAGCGGCAGGGTCGCCTCCTCGGCGGCGTCCTCCTCCTCGGGCGAGATGTCGGAGTACCCGTTCTCCGCGTCCGTGATGGCGTCGTCGGCGGCGTTGATGGCCGCACCGAGGACGAGGTTGACGATCACGGCTCCGATGATCGCCAGCGTCGAGAGCACGGTTCCGGCGATGGCCATACCCCTGCCGCCGTGCGTTGCCCGACGGGCGAGCAGCAGCGCCGTGACGCCGAGGGCGAGGCCCACCACGCCGATCACGATGCTGCCGATGTTGAGCACGGGGACCAGGCAGCCCAGGATCGCGACGAGACCGAGCACGAGGGCGGCGATGGCCAGGCCCTTCCGCTGGTGCTGCGCCTGCGGTGGGGTGGTGGGTGCGTCGATCACAGGTCCTCCGAGCGTGGTGGGCTTCGGCGCCGACAGGGAGTCGACGCGAGAGGGGCGCCGCTGCAGGGGATCCCGAGCCGCGGCCGTGGCGACGGTAGGCGATTCGATCTCTCGTCCGCCACGACCGCCGATCCCGATACCGGATCGTTAGCTATGTTGAGCGTTCACCGAAACCTGAGAGCCGTGCAAGGGTCGTGCCGACGGGACGGGTTGCAGGGCAGCTCCACCCGTTGTCGCGCTCTGCCCTTCGTCGAGAGAGGACCCGATGGCCAAGCGTTTCGCCACCCCCCCGAGCTGGCCGGCACCGCCGCCGGGCTGGACCCCTCCGCCGGGATGGCGGCCGGATCCCAGCTGGGGCCCGGCGCCGGAGGGCTGGCAGTTCTGGGAGGAGGAGAGAGGGCTCAGCACGGGCGCCAAGGTCGGCATCATCGGCGGTGCCCTCGCGCTGGCGCTGGTCGCGTGCACCGCGAGCCTGGTGGCCGTCAGCGGCTCGCCGACGGACGACGCCGAAGCCTCCGAGCCGGTGCCCGGTGCTGCTCCGTCGGCCGGTGCCGTCGAAGACCTGCCGCCGGTGGAGGAGGAGGTGGAGGAGCCGGAGGCCGCCGGTGACTGGCCCACCTGCGAGGAGCTGATCCCGGACGTCGTCGCGCTCTCGCAGAGCCAGGGCGACCTCTACAGCGCCATCGTCCAGGTCTACGAGCCCGAGGTGCTCGAGGACCGGACGGCGGCCTTCGACGACGGCTCCGTGGCCGTCCCCGACGGCGAGACGGACGTCAGCGTGCTGAGGTGCAGCGGTACCGCCGCCGTCGACGACTCGACGACGACGCAGATCGAGTTCGAGCTGCGGGTCGACCTGAACGGCGACTTCCTTGTCTTCTTCGAGGAGGCGAACTGAGCGTCGTGGAGGGCGTGAAGGACCTCGACCGACTGCGCGGCATGCTCGCCGGCCTCGTCCTCGGCGACGCGCTCGGCGTCGCCGAGGGGGACGTGCCGGGCACACTCCGCATCGGTGTCGCCGGTCAGCTGGCGTGCTTCACGGTCGACGGGCTGATCCGTGCCCACTGCCGGGAGGTCGACACGGGGATCGACACCCACCGGCCGACGTTGGTCTGGTTGAGCTCGCGACGCTGGGCGCGCCTGCAGGGCCTACCGGTGGCTGACGCGGAGAACGGCGTCCACTCCGAGCGTCAGACCGACGACTGGCTGGCAGGCGTCCCGGCCTTCGTCGAGCGCCGTGGGTCCGCGCCGGCGACCGCGGCGGCTGTCGCGTCCTCGCGCTCTGCAGAGGACGCGGTGCGCCGGGAGAGCCACGGCGCCCACGGCCTCGTACGCGGCCTGCCCTTCGCGGTCGCCGGCGTCGCCCTCCGCGCCGTCCACTGGGCGAACCAGGCCCGCGACGTCGCGCGACTGACGCACTCTCCTGTGGTCGGCGACCTGACGCTCCTTGCGACGCGGTGGTTGGCGTGCGCGTGGGCGTCCGGCGACCCGTGGAGGGGAGCCCAGCTGGTCATGGCGACCGGTGCCGACGCCGAGCACTTGGTGCGCGACACGGCCCTGCGGGCGTACGGCACATCGGCCGACGCCGACGTGCTGGCGAACCTCGCCCCGGACCGGTCAGCCCGGTCGGCACTCCTCGGAGGCGTCTACGCAGCACTCTCGTGCGGAGGACGGTCCTCCGTCGAGGAGGCACTCACGAACGCCGCCGCGGTGCCCAAGGCCGGCCCCGGTGTCGCAGCCGTCGCCGGCGCCGCTCTCGGCGCGGCCTACGGAGTCGAGGCCCTCCCGTCGTCCCTCCTCGGACGGCTCGAGGTGGCCAGGGAGGTGGACCGGCTCGCGCGGGACCTCGCGGCTGCGGTGGACCTGGGTCCGCACGGTCGGGATCTCTACGGCACCTACCCGACGATCTGAGCTCGAGGTGAGTGGCCTGGCGCGCCGTCCCGTCCGTGTGACGATGCCCCCGATCGGTGGACACCGTGGCGGCCAGCCACGCAGGGTGACCAGCAGTACGGGACGGCGACCACGGGGGAGCACGACGACGTGACGGTGACGGAGCCGACGACACCCCAGCAGCGCGACGCCGCCCGCACGATCGCGCCCGGCTCGGTGGTCGTCGTCCGCGACGAGGAGTGGCTCGTCCGCGCCACCGAGCAGACGCCGACGGGCCTGCTCGTCCGAGTCCAGGGCCTCGGCCAGCTGGTCCGGGACGCCGAGGCGGTCTTCTACGACTCCCTCGACGACATAGGGGTGCTCGACCCCGCCGACGCCGTCGTCGTCGGGGACGACAGCCCGCAGTACCGGACGGCGCGGCTGTGGCTCGAGTCGACGGTCCGCAAGACCGCCGTCCCCTTGGCGGACACGACGCTCGACGTCTCGCTGCGCTCCCTGGCCGACACCCTCGGCTACCAGGAGACGGCGGTCCGCACCGCGCTCGATCCCAACAACCTCCGCCCGCGGATCCTTCTCGCGGACGCCGTCGGGCTCGGCAAGACCATCGAGATCGGGATGATCCTCTCCGAGCTCGTCCGGCGCGGACGCGGCGAGCGCATCCTCATCGTCACGCCGCGGCACGTCCTCGAGCAGATGCAGCACGAGATGTGGTCCCGCTTCGCGCTGCCCTTCGTGCGGCTGGACTCCGCCGGCATCCAGCGGATCCGGCAGATGCTGCCGGCGACGCGCAACCCCTTCACCTACTTCAAGCGCGTCATCGTCTCCATCGACACGTTGAAGTCCGACCGCTACGTGGCGCACCTGTCCAAGCAGCGGTGGGACGCCGTCGTCATCGACGAGTCGCACAACCTCTCCAACGCGGCGACGAAGAACAACAAGCTGGCGACGACGCTCGCGCGGCAGACCGACGCGCTGGTCCTCGCGTCGGCGACCCCCCACAACGGTCGCGCCGAGTCCTTCGCCGAGCTGGTCCGTCTGCTCGACCCCACGGCCGTCCGCCCTGACGGCGAGCTCGACAAGGGCGAGGTCGCCCGTCTCGTCGTCCGCCGACACCGTCACAGCGACGAGGTGGCGCAGGTCGTCGGCAACGACTGGGCCGAGCGGCAGGAGCCGAACACCGTCCTCGTCGACGCGGCCCCGGCGGAGGACGCCGTCGCGCGTGAGCTCGACGAGGTCTGGCTGCACCCGCAGGGGTCCAGCCCGTACTCGGGCCAGAACTCCTCGCTGTTCCCGTGGACCCTGGCGAAGGCCTTCCTCTCCTCGCCGGTCGCCCTCCTGCAGAGCATCCGCGACCGCCGGGCCCGGCTCGGCGCCGGCGCCGCCGCGGATACCGAGCGGGCCGCCCTCGACCGGCTGCGAGCCCTCGCCGAGGCGTCCCGCGACCAGCCCTCGGCCAAGTACGACGCCCTCGTGAAGCACCTGCGGAGCGCCGGCGTCGGCAAGGGCTCGACGACGCGCGCCGTCGTCTTCGCGGAGCGGGTTGTCACCCTCGGCTGGCTCCAGGAGAAGCTGGTGAAGGACCTAGGCCTGCCCGCCGACGCCGTCGACGTGCTCCACGGCGGGCTCCCCGACGAGGAGCAGCAGCGCGTCGTCGAGGCCTTCAAGCAGGCCGCGACGCCGGTGCGCGTGCTCGTGACCGGCGACGTCGCCTCCGAGGGCGTCAACCTGCACGCCCAGTGCCACGAGCTGGTCCACTACGACATCCCGTGGAGCCTCATCCGGATCGAGCAGCGCAACGGGCGCATCGACCGGTACGGCCAGAAGCACCCGCCGCGCATCACCACGCTGGCGCTCAAGCCGTCCAGCGAGGGCTTCTCCGGTGACATCCGCGTGCTCACCCGGCTCGTCGAGCGCGAGCACGAGGCCCACCGTGCGCTCGGGGACGCCGCCTCCCTCATGGGCGCGCACTCCGTCGCCGCGGAGGAGGAGTCGATCACCCAGGTCCTCGCCGGCCGGCGGCGGCTCGACGACGTCGTCCGCACCGTGGAGGACGCCCGCGCCGACGACGACCTGCTCGCCCTTATGGACGACCTCGGTGGCGGGGACGTCGCGCCCGTCGCAGCCCCCGCGGCCCGGGCAGGGACCGGCCTGTACGGCCGCGACGACGAGTACCTCGACGAGGCGCTCCACGCGGCGTACCCGAAGCCGGAGGACCCCGTCGCCCGCGGGGGCGTCGCCTGGCGCCGCTTCCCCCAGCACGGCGCCGCGGAGCTCGAGCCGCCGCGCGACCTCGTCGCCCGCCTCGACGTCCTCCCGCAGACCTACCTCGCCGACCGCGGCGTCACGCAGAAGCTCGTGCTGGCGACGACGCCCCAGCGCGGCGACCAGTCCCTTGCGGAGGCGCGGGCCGACGCCGTCGGCTCCAGCTGGCCGGAGGCGCACTACCTCGGCCCGCTGCACCCGGTGCTCGAGTGGGCGTCGGACAAGGCGCTGGCCTCGCTCGGACGCAACCAGGTCTTCGCCGTCCGCGGCGACGTCGAGACCCCGACGGTGCTGCTGCTCGGCACGCTCACCAACCGGCGCGGGCAGGTCGTCACCGCCGCGTGGCTGACGGCGCACTTCCCGACCGGTGGCACCGAGCCCCTCTTCGTCGAGCCGCACGAGTCCGCCCGCGACGCGCTCGCGGCGGTCGGGTGGACGACGCGCCGCACCAACCCCGGCGCCGTCGACGCGACCCAGCTGACGGCGCTCGTCGCCCCGGCGGTCCGCGACGCCCGCCGGCAGATGGAGGTCGTCGCCGACAGCGCCCTCCCGGACCTCCGCCGACGGGTCGAGGCGTGGGTCCACCGGCTGGAGGCGTGGGACGAGGACGCCGGGGCCCTGATCCAGCGGGGCGACCTCAAGGACCGGCGGCGCTCGGTGAAGACCGAGCGCGAGCTCGTCGAGGAGATGCGCCCCGACCGGCAGCTCGTGCGTCCGCTGCTCGTCGTCGTCCCGGAGACGGGCGCGTGAGCCGGGCGCACGGCGGGCAGCAGCACAGGACCAGCGGGGGACGGACGGCATGAGCACCAGCGACGCACTGGTCGTCGGCGAGGCGTGGATCTCCGAGCACTTCTTCGCCAGCGACGCCCGTAACCAGTCCTTCCTCGCGAAGGTGCTGGGGCGGCGCAAGGAGTGGGACGCCGCGGAGAAGGAGGGGCGCCCGACGCCGCGCTCGCGCTTCCGTGCGGCCCGCGGCGGCCTCGAGGTGCAGCTCGCCGAGCTGACAGAGCCGGCGGACGACGCCACCCGCGCCGAGCGGACGGCGAAGGCCCACGCGGACCTCGTCGACGTCCTCGGCCTGCGCGGCGGCAAGCACGTGGTCGAGGACGGCCCGCTGCTGCGCGTCTCGACGCCGGGCATGACCGACGCCGCACCGCTCGTCGTCGTCCGCGCCGCGCCGGTCGAGACGGTCGAGGAGCTGCTCGCCAAGGACGGCGAGACGCTGCTCGCCCCGCACGCGCTCGACGAGAGCGGCGACGCGTACACGTCGGCCGCCCGGCTCGTCTCGGCACTGTTCGTCTCCGCCGAGGCGCCGCGCTTCGTCCTCGTGCTCGCCGGCCGCTGGGCCGTGCTCGCCGAGCAGGAGCGCTGGGCGGAGGGCCGCTACCTCGCCGTCGACGTCCAGCTCGTCTGCGAGCGCAACGACACCAAGGTCGGCGGCGAGGTGGACCGAGCGCTCGTCTGCCTCGCCGGGGACTCCGTCGGCCCCGACCCCGACGGTGCCGTGTGGTGGACGGGCGTACTGGAGGAGTCGGTCAAGCACACCGTCGGCGTCTCGAAGGACCTGCGCGAGGGCGTGCGGCTGTCCATCGAGATCATCGCCAACGAGGTGGTCCGGCGCCGCGCCGCGCAGGGCCTCGAGCCGCTGCCGCAGAGCGAGGCTCAGCCGCTCGCCAAGCAGTCGCTGCGCTACCTCTACCGGATCCTCTTCCTCCTCTACGCCGAGGCGTCGCCGGAGCTGGGCGTGCTGCCCGTCGGGGCGCCGGAGTACGCGCAGGGCTACAGCCTCGACCGGCTGCGCGAGCTCGTGCAGGTCACGCTGACCGAGGACCGGGCGCAGCACGGACGGCACCTCTACGAGTCGCTCGGCGTGCTCTTCCGCGTCGTCGACCGCGGCGCGGGCGCCCCCGCCCCGACTGGGGACGAGGACGAGGGCAGCGACGGCCGCCTGACCTTCCAGCCGCTGCGGGCCGACCTCTTCCGCCCCGAGGCGGTTGCGCTCATCGACGAGGTCGGTCTCGGCAACGGCGCGCTGCAGCAGGTCCTCGGCCACCTGCTCCTGAGCAAGGAGAGCCGGGGCCGCGACCGCGGCTTCATCTCCTACGCCGAGCTCGGCATCAACCAGCTCGGCGCCGTGTACGAGGGCCTCATGTCCTACACCGGCTTCTTCGCCGAGGAGGACCTCTACGAGGTCGCCAAGGGCGGAGACGCGAGCAAGGGCTCGTGGGTCGTGCCCTCCGAGCGCGCCGAGGGTCTGCGCCCCGAGGACTTCGTCCGTCGCGAGGACCCGCAGAGCCACGAGCTGCAGCCGGTGGTGCACCGCAAGGGCACCTTCGTCTTCCGGCTGTCGGGGCGCGACCGCCAGCAGTCCGCGTCGTACTACACGCCGGAGGTGCTGACCCGCTTCACCGTCGGTCAGGCGCTGGAGGAGCTGCTCGACCAGGACGGCGAGACGACGCCGGCGGCCGACGTCCTCGGCCTCAGCGTCTGCGAGCCGGCGCTCGGCTCGGGCGCCTTCGCCATCGAGGCGGTGCGGCAGCTCGCCGAGCAGTACCTCACCCGGCGGCAGGACGAGCTGGGTCAGCGCATCGACCCGGACGAGTACCCGCGCCGGCTGCAAGAGGTGAAGGCCTACCTCGCGCTGCACAACGTCTACGGCGTCGACCTCAACGCGACCGCGGTCGAGCTCGCGGAGATCTCCTTGTGGCTCGACACGATGGTCGAGGGCCTCGACGCCCCGTGGTTCGGCTTGCACCTGCGACGGGGTAACTCGCTCATCGGCGCCCGGCGGGCGGTGTTCCGCCGCGACTCGGTCAAGGACGGCAGCTGGCACTCGGTGGTGCCCGACGACGTACCGCTGAGCAGCCTGGCGGACGACATGGCCGCCGGCCGCGTCGGGACGGACGTCACCGGGAAGATCCACCACTTCCTCCTCCCCGCCGACGGATGGGGCTCCGCGGTCGACGCCAAGGAGGCGAAGGCGTTGGCGCCCGAGGCGGTGGACCGCCTCAAGACGTGGCGCAAGGGCCTGAAGCGGAAGCCGACGACGGCGCAGGTCACTGCACTGCTCGACCTGTCGGCGCGCGTCGAGGTGCTGTGGCAGATCGCGCTGCGGCGTCTGGAGGTCGCCGAGCAGGAGATCCGCCGTGCCATCCCGGTGTGGGGCATGGACGACCTGCCGTCCGGTGGGGCGGTGCAGCGTGAGCAGATCGAGGCCGCGCTCGCCGACGCCGAAGGGGCGTACCAGCGCCTGCGGCGCGTCATGGACGCCTGGTGCGGGCTGTGGTTCTGGCCGCTCACCGACACGCTGACGACGCGGACCGCCGAGGACGGCACGGTGACGCGGATCGCGCCGCCGTCGCTGGACCAGTGGATCGACGCGCTGCGGATGCTGCTCGGCACGACGGGCAAGGACACCGCCAAGCGGCGCGACGCCGGGCAGCTCGACCTCGTCGGTGACGCGTCGTGGGACGAGCTCGACACGCACGAGCCGCTGGAGCTGTCCTTCGCCGGCGCCGCGAGCGTCGACACGGTGACGGCGAAACACCCGTGGCTGGAGGTGTGCGCGGCCGTCGCCGAGGAGCAGGGCTTCTTCCATTGGGACCTTGACTTCGCGCCCGTCTTCGCCCGCGGGGGCTTCGATCTGCAAGTAGGTAACCCGCCGTGGGTGCGGCCCGAAACCGACGTCGACGCCTTGCTCGCCGAGATCGACCCGTGGTGGAAGTTGGAGGTCATGCCGTCGGAGGGCCGGCGGGCGGATAAGCGGGCGGAGGCGTTGACCCTCGAAGGTGCGATTGAATTGCTGATAAGCGGTACGACAACGCCCGTGGTCACCGGCTCCTTCGTCGGCGCTCTTCAGCAGTATCCGCACCTGGCGGCCCTGCGCCCAGATCTCTACCGCTGCTTCATTACCCAATCCTGGCGCCATGCTTCCCGGCGAGGCACGCAGGGACTGATTCACCTCGAGTCGCACTTCACGGATGAAAAGGCCGGCGCCTTCCGTGCGGAGACGTACCATCGCCTGCGGCGTCACTGGCACTTCATCAACGAAGTCGACCTCTTCTCGGACGTGCACAACCTCATCCAGTACGGCGTCACTGTGCACGCCCATCGGCGCGACTTCATTCGCTTTCAGCAGGCATGCTGGCTCTATCACCCGGACACCGTCGGTCGATCGCAACGCCATGACGGTACGGGTGCCGAGCCCGGCCTCAAAGATGAGCACGGCAACTGGGATCTTCGACCACACCTCGGCCGCATAACGCTGGTAGACGGCAAAACGCTCAGCACTTGGCGCGAACTTCTTGGTGTCGGTGAGGCTCCCGTGCAGCAGACCCCGACTGTTTTCGCCGTAAATCGCGCGGCAGCCGACGTGATGGATGTCGTCGCGCAGAGTCGTCGCATCGCATCGCTCTCGCCGCAGGTCTGCCGGGGCTGGAACGAGACGACCGATCGTCGTAAGGGCCTGTTCGAGTCGTCCTGGGGGGCGCCGAGGACCTGGGATGACGTCATCTTGCAGGGACCGCACCTCTTCGTCAGTACGCCGCTGTACAAGATGCCGAACAAGACTATGCGGAGCAATAAGGACTGGTCGACGACTGACTTTGAGGCACTGGCGCCAGATGCGGTGCCGGTGACGGCGTACAAGCCTGCCGGTAGTCGGGACCGCTACGACTTTTCATACACGCACTGGGGTGCTGACCCCGTGGCCGCCCGAGACCATTATCGGCTGTCGTGGCGTCGCATGGCCGCGAATACTGGAGAGAGAACATTAATATCGGCCATTCTGCCGCCGGGGGCAAGCCACGTGCAGACTGTTACCTCCTTGGCTTTTCCGGAGGCGCGCGATGCTGGTCTACTGCTGCAGTGCGCCGCGGTGGCTAGTGCCATAGTCAGCGACGCCGTCGTCCGCATGACACCGAAGAACGATATCTTGCCCGGGGCGGTCGCACGGCTCGCCATTCCTGCGCAGGGCCCGCTAAGCAAGTCGCTAGAAATCCGCGCCCTGCGGCTCAATGCTGTCACCGATGCCTACGCCGACCTTTGGCGCGCCGCGGGAGCCTACAACGGCGATTCGTGGGCGAATGAGGGACGCTGTCATGTACCTATCGGCGATATGGAGGCGGCGTGGGGCCGAGGGGCGCCCTTGCGTCGCGCCGTCGACCGACGCCAAGCTCAGGTGGAGATTGATGCCATTGTCGCGGTCCTGCTCGGCGTCACAGCGGATCAACTGTGCACCGTCTACCGGACCCAGTTTCCGGTCCTGCACGGCTACGACCGGAAGGCCTACTTCTACGACGCCAACGGCCGCCTGGTCCCGAACAGCGTTCTCGTCGCCTGGCGCGCCAAGGGGGACCGCGTCACCGAAGCGGAGCGGACCGCCGTGCACCCCGGTAGCGGCGTCGCCTACACCTACGAGCTGCCCTTCGTGACGTACGACCGCGAGGAGGACATGCGCGTCGCTCACGCGCACTTCTCCCGGCTGCTGGCGGAGCGCTCGTGACGCGGGACTACCTGGAGGGCGTTGCGTGACCGAGCTGCTCCCGCCGGTCCAGGCGGCCGCCGTCCAGCGGCACGTGCTCGACTACCTGACGACGACCTTTGCGCTCACCGACGTCGATGCGGAGGACGCCCTCGACCGCTTCCTCGCCGACGACGCGTCCGGCATCTTCAAGGGGCCGTACGTGCGGCTGCGCTTGCCCTTCAAGCCCGCCGACGAGAGCTGGCGCGAGGCACTGGAGTGGCACAAGGGCTTCCCTCCTTACGGACACCAGGCCGAGGCCTTCCGCCGTCTCGCGTCGCAGCGCGCCGGCCAGCCGCGGCGCCCCGAGCCGACACTCGTCACCACGGGTACCGGCTCCGGGAAGACCGAGGCCTTCCTCTACCCGGTGCTCGACCACGTGCTCCGGGCCCGGCGCGCCGGCGTCCGCGGCATGAAGGCGCTCGTCCTCTACCCGATGAACGCCCTCGCCAACGACCAGGCGCGGCGTCTCGCCGGCATCCTCACCGACCACCCCGAGCTGTCCGGCGTCACGGCCGCGCTGTACACGGGGCAGGCCGGGCCGTCGCGCACTCTCGTCAGCGCCGAGGGGCTCATCACCGACCGGGACGTCATCCGCAGCGAGGCGCCGGACATCGTCCTGACGAACTACAAGATGCTCGACCAGATGCTCCTGCGGGAGCGCGACCAGCGGATCTGGCAGCAGAGCGCCACGAGCCTGCAGTACCTCGTCCTCGACGAGTTCCACACCTACGACGGCGCCCAGGGCACCGACGTCGCCATGCTGCTCCGTCGCCTCGGGCTCACCCTCAAGAGCCACTGGACCGACGACGAGCCCTCGGTCACCGCCGAGGACCGCGCCCGTCCGCTCGGCCGGGTGACGCCCGTCGCCACGTCGGCGACCCTCGGCGACGGCGGGGACCCGACCGCGATGCTCGGCTTCGCCGAGCGCGTCTTCGGCGAGCCCTTCGGCGACGACGCCGTCGTGACGGAGTCGCGCTTCTCGCTCGAGGAGTGGGCTGGTCCGAAGCCCGACAGCGTCGGCGGCGTCGTCGAGGCCACCGCTCTCGACGTCCACCGCGTGGTCGCCGCGCTGGACGACCTCGGGCCGGACCCCGACGGCGCCGACCTCGCCCGTACGGTGCTGCGTCATCTCTACGACGAGCCGCTCGACCCCGGCGGCGCCCCTGGTGCGTCGCTCTCGCCGTCGGCGCTCCTTGCCCTCACGCAGGCGCACCCGCTCGTCCGGGTTCTCGCCGAGGCCGCCCGTGACGCCGTGTCGCTCGACGCGCTCGTCGATGTCGTGCTCGGGGAGAGCGGCGCGCTGGCGGCCCGGACGGCCGGCCGCTCCGAGGCGTGGACCCGCGTGCTCGCCGCCGTCATCGGGATGCTCGGACACGTCCGCGCCGTCTGCGGGCGCGAGGCGTTGTCCGTGGACCTGCACCTGTGGGTGCGCGAGCTCACCCGCATCGACCGGGCCGCGGACGCTGCCACGACCTTCCGGTGGGGTGACGACGGGCCGCCCGTCGCCGACGACGGCGCGCAGCAGGCCCGGCCCTCCTGGCCGGCGATCTATTGCCGCCACTGCGGGCGCTCGGGCTGGGGCCACGAGCTCGCCCCGACCGGGCAGAGCCTCACCACCGACGACGGCTCGGTCCGCCGCAACCACGCCCGCCGCGAGGGCCGCTTCCGCCCCTTCCTCGCCGCCGTCGACGAGGACACGCGTGCCGCGGCGGGGGAGACGGTCGAGGGGCTGCGCTGGCTGTCCGTCCGCGGCCGCGAGGTGCTGACCACCCGCCCCGACGACGAGGACGACGAGGTGCGCGAGGGCTGGGTGCTGCCCGTCCTCACGCTGACGGGCAAGGACGCCGACAAGGAGGGCAAGGACGACGTCTGTCCCTCGTGCGGCAAGGCCGACGGCATCCGCTTCCTCGGCAGCGCCATCGCGACGCTGCTGTCGGTCTCGCTGTCGACGCTCTTCGGCTCGGGCGCGCTCGACCGGCGGGAGAAGAAGGCTCTCGTCTTCACCGACTCCGTGCAGGACGCGGCCCACCGGGCCGGCTTCGTCCAGGCGCGCTCGCACACGCTGACGCTGCGCGCCGTCCTGCGCGAGGCCGTCGCCGACGGGCCGCGGAACCTCGACGAGCTCGTCACCGAGGTGCTGCGCCGCGCCGGCGACGACTCCTTCGCGCGGTACCGGCTGCTGCCGCCCGACTGCGCGGACCGCGAGATCTCCTTCGTCCCCTTCTGGAAGAAGCCGACCTGGAACGACGTGCCGACGTCGGTGCGCCGCCGGGTTCAGCGGCGCCTGGCCTTCGACGCGGTGATGGAGCTCGGCCTCAACTCGCGCACGGGTCGCACGCTGGAGCTCACCGGCACCGTCGCCGCGGAGGTCGACGCCGGTGCGCCGTCCCGGCTCGTGGGCTCGGCCCGTGCGGTGCTGCAGGGCGTGGAGGTGCAGCCGACGTTCGACGGGCTCGGCGCCGGCTCCACCGACGAGGCCGCGCTCGTCGCGTGGGTCCGCGGCGTCCTCGACCGGATGCGCGCGCAGGGGGCGATCGAGCACCCGTGGTTCGCGACCTACCAGAAGGAGGACGGCACCCGCCGGTCCATCTGGTTCGCCCGGCCGCGCCAGGACGGCATGCCCGCCTTCCCCGTCGGTCGCCCCGCGCCCGGCTACCCCCGTGTCGGAGGAGGCGTCGCGCCGAAGCGGTCCGAGCTCGACCCGGTGACCTCGCCGCAGTCCTGGTACGCCGTCTGGACGTCGCGGGTCCTCGGGGTCAACCCGGCCGACGGCGGGCTCCTCGCCAAGCTGCTGCTCGAGCGGTTGGCCAGGGACGAGGTGCTCACCGCGACGAAGTCCGACAGCGGGGCGCTGGTCTACGCGCTGCCGTCGTCGTCCGTCGTCGTCCACCCGACCACCGAGCACGACCTGCGGGCGGGGCACCACCAGCTCGCCTGCGACGTCTGCCACGCGCTGACACCGGGCACGCGGACGGTCGTCGAGCAGCTCGCCGGGGCGCCGTGCACGGTGCAGCGCTGCTCCGGCCACCTGGCGCCCTCGCCCGTCGAGCCGGGCTTCTACCGGGACCTCTACGCGTCGCCGGACATGCGGCGCGTCGTCGCCCGCGAGCACACGAGCCTGCTCGAGGACGAGCGACGGCTGGAGTACGAGGAGGGCTTCAAGAGCGCCCAGGACGACCCGCAGGCGCCCAACGTGCTGGTGGCGACGCCGACGCTCGAGATGGGCATCGACATCGGTGACCTCTCCGCCGTCTTCCTCGCCTCGCTGCCGCGGACGGTCGCCTCCTACGTGCAGCGGGTCGGACGCGCCGGGCGCCTCACCGGCAACGCGCTGACGCTCGCCTACGTCACCGGCCGCGGCGAGCACCTGCCCAAGCTGGGCGACCCGTTGTCGGTCATCAACGGCGCGGTTCGTCCGCCCGCCACCTACCTCGGGGCCGAGGAGATCCTGCGGCGCCAGTACACGGCGTCCGTCGCCGACGAGCTGGCCCGCGACGCCGGTGCCCCGCACCCGCAGGGCCCGAAGGACGCCATCGGCTCGGCGGAGCTGGGCAGCTACCTCGGTGCCGTCATCGCCCGCGCCGAGGGCGACCCCGACCTGGCCGAGCGCTTCGTCGCCGGCTTCGGCGGCGGCCTGCCCGACGCCGTGAGCGACGGCCTGCGGGAGTGGGCCCGGCCGGTCGCCGGACCCGGCACGAGCCCGCTCGCCGCGCACCTGCACGACGCCAGCACGCGGTGGCAGCGCACCGTCGAGCAGCTGCGGCACCGGATCGAGGCCGTCGACGCCGTGCTCCCCGAGCTGCAGGCCAAGGTCGAGTCGCCGACGAAGACCGACGACGACGAGCAGGCGCTGCGCTCGGCGCGGACCGGGCGGCGGATGACGGCCGGGCGCCTCGCCCAGCTCACGGCCGTCGACTACTGGATCGGCGTGCTCGAGGAGCACGGCGTGCTGCCGAACTACACGCTGCTCGACGACACCGTGACGCTCGACGTCGGCATCAGCTGGATGAATCCCGACACCGGCGACTACGCGACCGACCACGCCTCGATCGAGCGAGCGTCCGCGCAGGCCATCCGTGAGATGGCGCCCGGGGCGACCTTCTACGCGCGCGGCCTCGAGATCGCCGTCGACGCGGTCGACCTGGGCGCCGACGGCGCGGAGGTGCGGCCGTGGGTCTTCTGCCCCGACTGCGGCTACGCCACCGACGTCGGCGAGGGCAGCGGATCGCCCGCGCCGGCGTCGTGCCCACGCTGCGGGTCGACGGCCATCGCCGACACCGGCCAGCGGCTCGGCGTCGTGGAGATGGCGCACGTGACCGCCGAGGTCCGGCGCGACGAGGCGCTCATCAGCGACCGGCGCGACGACCGCACCCAGGCGCCCTTCCAGGTCTTCGTCGCCGCGGACCTCGACCGCGGCGAGGCCGTGCGCGAGTGGTACCTCGGCGAGGGCGCGGCGGGCTCCGGTTTCGGCTGCACCTACCTGCGTCGCGTGGTCCTTCGGTGGCTCAACGCCGGGGTGCCGAGCCAGGGCGGCGAGCGGCAGATCTCCGGCGAGCGCCGTGGCGTCGCGCTGTTCCGGGTCTGCGCCGGCTGCGGCAAGCTCGACAGCGAGACGGGCGTCAACAAGCCGCACGAGCACCGGCCGTGGTGCCCGTACCGACGCGCCGCCGAGGAGCAGGTCGTCGCCGTCGCACTGTCGCGGACCCTGCGGACCCAGGGGCTCGTGCTGCGGCTGCCGGCCGCTGTGACCATCGGCGACCCCTTCGCCGTGCCGAGCCTGTCCGCGGCCGTCCTCCTGGGCCTGCGCGAGCAGCACGGCGGGCACCCCGACCACCTGCAGGTCGAGCGCGTCGTCGACCCGGTGCTCACGGACGGCACCGACAACGCCGACGCGCTGCTCGTGCACGACGTCGTGCCGGGTGGCACGGGGTACCTCGCCGAGCTCGCTGGACCCGAGCAGCTACGGGCGCTGCTCGTCGCCGCCTGGGACGTCGTCCGGACGTGCGAGTGCCGGCACGAGGAGCGGCTCGCCTGCCACCGCTGCCTGCTGCCCTTCGTCCGTGGCTCGGCCGACTCGGTCTCCCGCGCCGCCGCCGAGCGGCACCTGCGCCGGCTGCTCGGACTGGACGAGGACGCCGAGAGCGCCGACGGGACGAGTTGGGAGACGGTTGAGAAGCCGCCGCCGGTGGACCCGGAGTCGCACCTCGAGCAGCGCTTCCGCAGCGTCCTCGTCGACCGGCTGGAGACGGCCGGCGCCAAGGTCAGCGAGACGCCGGGCGCCTGGGGCAACACGGTCTGGTTCACGCTGCCCGGCTCGCCGCGGCAGTGGAGCCTGCGGCCGCAGGTGAACCTGCTGGGGTCGAAGCCTGACTTCCTGCTGGAGTCGACCGACACCGCGGTGCCGCGGACGGCGATCTTCGTCGACGGCCGGCGGTACCACGCGACGGTCCAGCACAACCGGCTGGCGGACGACGCGACGAAGCGTGAGGTGCTGCGCGAGAACGGGTACCTCGCGCTCGGCGTCTCGGCGGACGACGTCACTGCGGCCGAGCGGGCCGCCGCGGAGCCGGGGTGGACGGCGCCCGCGCCGTCGTGGTGGGACGAGGGCGTGAAGTCCGCGCTCATCGGGAAGTCCGCCTTCGCGGCGTCGCCCGCGGCGTACGCGCGGCTGGCACGACCGCTCGTCGACGGGCTGGTCGACTGGGTCGCGGGCCCGGACCCCGCCGAGCGGGCCCGCGTCGCACGGGCCGTGCCGATGTTCCTCGCGCGGCAGGCGACCACGGCCACGCTGGCCGACGGCCTCCCGCTCGCGGCCGCGGCGGCCGGGGTCCTCGACGGCGACACCGCCGCCGCAGGGGGTCGGTCGGTGCGGCTCTGCGCGCTGGGTGCGCTCGCCGTCGCGGTCGAGCAGGTGCCCGCAGGGCTGTCCGTGGCCGTCGTCCTCGACGACCGGGACGCCTCGCTCGACGCCGACCACGCCGACGCGTGGCGGCAGTGGCTGCGTCTGTCGAACCACCTGGGGCTGCGGGACTGGCCGACGGTCGTCACGACGCTGAGCCGGGTGCGGACGTCCGCTCCGACAGCGGCGGCATCCCCGGTCACCGACGTCGCGGCACCGGCGCCGGACCTGTCGGTGGAGTACCAGGCCGCCTACGCCGAGGCGACGTCCGACGACGAGCGCGACCTCCTGCGGGCGCTCGCCGAGCGTGGCGTCGAGGTACCGGCGATGGGCCAGGAGGCCGTCGACGGCATCCCGGTCGACCTCTCGTGGCCGGAGGCGCGGCTCGCCGTGGAGGTCCTCGAGCTGGCCGAAGAGGACCGGGCCGCGTTGTCGGTGGCCGGGTGGACCATCGTGGCCGCCGACGTCGACGAGGTCGTCGCGGCACTGCCGGACGCCGGCGCGACGAAGGGGGAGAGCTGATGGCCACGATCGTCATGGCGTCGTCGGCGAGGGCGACGAAGCTCGACGGCTCCGTCCGGTCGAGGGCCTTCGCCTTCCTCGAGAAGCTGCAGGAGAACGACGCGGCGCCGGGTCTCCACGTCGAGCCGATCCAGCAGTCGGCCGACCCGCGCGTGCGCACCGGCCGCGTCGACCAGGCCTACCGGGCCGTCATGTTCCGCCTGGACGCCGGCGGCGAGCCGCACTACGTCATCCACGGCATCTACATGCACGACGACGCGATCGCCCTGGCGAAGCGGCTGCGGCTGTCGGTGAACCCGGTCAACGGGCTGCCGAGCTTCGCCGAGGTCGAGCCGGTCGCGGCCACGCCGGCCTCAGCGCCCCCTGTCGAGCCGGCGACGACGTCGGAAATGCCGGCCTTGGCTCCTCCGGCCGGTGAGCCTGCCGCTCAGCCGCCTCCCGCTCAGCCGCCCGCTGACGACACATTGCCCGAGCCGGTGCTCGTCCGGGCGCCCGCGCCGCCTCCACTGCGGACGAGCGGCGTGACCCTCGAGCAGCTGACCGGCCGCCTCGGCGTCCCAGCGGACGTCGCGGAGGCGGCCCTGTCCGCCGACGACGAGGAGCTGCAGGCCCTCGTCGAGCGGCACGAGGGCTGGCTCGGGCTCATGCTGCTCGACCTCGCCACGGGCGCGAGCGCCGAGGACGTCGTCGAGTCCATGGGCCTCGAGCCGTCCTCGAGCACGGGGGACGCCGACGCCGACGTCATCGCCTCGCTGTCGCGGCCGGCGTCCAAGGCGCAGTTCACGATCATCGAGGACGACGAGGAGCTGCGCCGGGTCATCGAGCAGGAGGACTTCGAGGCCTGGCGGGTCTTCCTCCACCCCAACCAGCGGCAGTGGGTGGACAAGAGCACCAACGGCGCCTTCCGGCTCTCCGGTGGCGCGGGGACCGGGAAGACCGTCGTCGTCGTGCACCGGGCCCGCGCGCTGGCACGGCGCGCGCCGTCCGCGCGCATCCTCGTGACGACGTACACCCGCAATCTCGCCGCCTCGCTGGAGTCGTCCCTCGTCGCGCTGGATCCGTCGGTGCGCCGCTCCAGCCGCCTGGGGGACGTCGGCGTCGCGACGCTGGGCGTGGACCGGGTCGCCTACCAGGTGCTGGGCAACGCGCCGGACGGCGGTCGTGCGGCCGCCGCCGAGGTGCTCGGCGAGGGGTACGGAGACCTCCAGGGTCGGTCCCCGGACTCCCGCTGGCGGGACGTGCTCGCGTCGACGAGCACGGACCTGCCGCCGAGCATCGCCCACGAGTCGTTCATGGCGGCGGAGTACGCGACCGTCGTCCTGCCGCACCGCATCACCGACGAGGCCGGGTACCTCCGCGTGCGGCGCCCGGGCCGGGGGACGGCGCTCGACCGCGCGCGACGCCGGCAGGTGTGGGCGCTCGTCGAGGCCTACCGGACACAGGGCCGGATGAGCGGTCAGCTCGACTTCGGCGAGACCGCCGCCGTCGCCGCGACCCAGCTCGAGCGAACCGGTCCCGTCGTCGACCACGTGCTCGTCGACGAGGGCCAGGACCTGCAGCCGGCGCACTGGCAGCTCTTGCGGGCGTGCGTGGCGGCCGGCCAGGACGACCTCTTCATCGCCGAGGACTCGCACCAGCGCATCTACGGGCCGAAGCTCACGTTGAGCCGCTTCGGCATCAACATCGTCGGGCGGTCGCGCCGGCTGACGCTCAACTACCGGACGACGGCGCAGAACCTCCGGTACGCGATGGGCGTGCTCGAGGGCGGCCAGTACGAGGACCTCGAGGGCGGCGGCGAGTCCTCGCTGTACCGCTCCGCACGGAGCGGGCCCGCGCCGCGCGTCGTGCAGGCGGGAGGCCTCGGTGCCCAGCTGGAGGAGACGGCCACGGCCGTCCGCGGCTGGCTGGAGCAGGGGGTCCGCGCCCGCACCATCGCCGTGCTCGTCCGCGACGGCAGGACACGGACGACGGTGGCGAGAGCGCTGGGTGAGCGTCGGGTCAGGGCCCACGCCGTCGACCGCGACGTGCCGCCGAGCGACCGCGTGCTCGTCATGACGCGGCAGCGGTCGAAGGGCCTGGAGTTCTCCCGGGTCGTGCTCTTCGACGGCGGGCCGGCGGCCTGGATGGAGCAGGCGTGGGCCCGGCTCGACGACGCCGAGCGCGCGGACGCCGAATTGCGGGACCGATCGACGACGTACGTCGCCGCGACGCGGGCGCGGGACGAGCTGGTCGTCATCGAGTAGTTCCAACTTCCTCGATGCCCGACTCACCCTGAGCCCGCTCGAGGTCGCGCCCTTGCAGGCGGGAGATCACGCGCCCCATGACCAGACCGATGTCCCCTGGGCGGTGAGAACGCATCAGCAGTGCTCGGTCCTCGGGTGACAAGCCGTCGGGAGCGAGACGGTTGCGTCGCTTGCGCAGCTTCTCTCGGCTGAGCGCGAGCGTGTCGTCGAGAGCGCCTGAAGGGAAGTTGGCCCCAGGCGCCCAGAGGAGGTCGTCGATTTCTAGCTCACGAGCCACGAAGGCCGCCGCCCCTCCGAAGCCGGCGGCCACGTACAGCGGTTGTCCGGCATCGATGGTCGCGATGGCTTCCTCGACCACGCCGGGCAAGCTGCCGGTAAAGCCACGCAGCCTCCCGCCGACGAGTAGCCGCAAGCTGCCGGCCTCAGTAGTCCGCAGACGCATGGCGGTGAGTGCCGCCCCTACGGCCGTCGGCGCCCAGTCCGCGTTCTCGGGCGCCTGCACGAGACGCCCGTCCTGCCCGATCAGCTCGATACGGCCGTACGAAGCGACCCGGTCCAGAAGTGCGTCGAGCGCTTGAGGCTGCATGCGTTGATGACCCGGCAGGGGAACCGTCAGGACCAACGGCTCGGACACGCCCCCGACCGCCGCTTCGCGTCCTGAACGCTCCACCTCATCGCAGATGACGTCGGTGAAGCCCCGCGGTGAGAGGCGCCCTCCGTAGGCGAGGCCAGCTCCTGCGAGCAGCACGGCGCGACTGACCTCGGCCACGAGCAGTTCAAGGTGCTTCTCAGTCAATCCAAGCCGCGACAGGTCGGCGCTGTTCGAGACCGACAGGGTCAACCGGCCGAGCCAGGCGGCGGGCGATCCATCGGCACGCCCCTGATCGGGAGAGGTCGCGGCTGTGCGAGGCGTATTCACGGTGAAGGCGCCCGTGACTCCACGGCCGCGCGCCAAGGCAGCGAGCTCGAGGAGCTCGGTGTCCGTCAACGGGGGATCGGGGTGAACAATCGTGAGCGCCTTCGGAGAGGCGCCCCCAGCGTCTCCGAGTCTTCTTGCGAGAGTCAGCGGCTCGGGAGCGCGTGCGGGCGTCCATACGTCAGTACCGTTGTCAGTAAACTGGGTCTGCGCGCGCCACAGTGCGTGCTTCAGGCACTCGTCAACCAATCGTAGGAGAGCCGTGCGGACGCTCTCCTGCCCTGTGTAGGGCACGGTCGGCACGTTGTCGAGGAGGAAGGAACCCCTGGGCTCTCCGTGTCTCTGTGCGAGGAGTGCGACAACCGGCTTGTCCGCAGTCTTCGCGATCGACGCCTCCGTGAGAGTCCATTCGCGAGTAGCGTAGTGGTCAGTCCTCACGATGAGCATGGCGTCGGCCTCCGCGGCCTTCGTCAAGCGCTCCTTCCAATTCTCCGCCGGCTGGATGTCGACGGCATCGAAGAAGAAATTGAGGTGGGAGTCGCCGAGGGCAGAGCGTACAGCCGTCACGGCGTCGTCGGAGGCGGAGCGCATGTCAGCCTTCGCGTGGCTGACGAAGACGCTCACCGGCTTCGCGTCGGCATTGCGAGTGCGACGTAGCCATTGCGTGAGCATCTGGCTCACCTCGCGCCGGAGGTGGACGCCGTCAGTGTGACGGATGTGTTGCTGCGGTAGGCGTCCGAGGCCCCCGGGCGGGCTTCCTAGGCTAGCGGGGCATATGGGGGCCAGGAGGACCTGCTCTGGATTCTCGGCCTGAAGTTGGGCGACGGCTGACAGGTATGACGTCCACGGGCCATCGACTCTGGCGTCGCTGTACAGGTGACGTGAGTAGACAGGCAGCACTGCGGTGAATTCTGCGGCCGTCGACGGATCATCGCTGACGCTCAGCAGAGCTGTTCGTGGCTGGCCGGTGGCGTCCCACGCTGCAGCCCGCGGATAGACCTCCACGCTCCCGCCCACGAGTCCCGCGTAGGCGGCTCCGTGGAAGTGCTCCAGCAACTGCTCGACGACAGCGGCGCCCCGCTTGTCGTCAGGGTGGTGGATGATCACGACGTCGAGCAGCGGTTTCGAGGGCACGGACGGAACCTACGACGACACTGGGTTCAGCGGTAGTGCCGCGGTGGCCTCGACTTGAAGCGCACGGTCTCCCGCACCTGACCGGTCCATGCGTCGATGTACCCACTCGAGCGCGGGTGGCTCAATGTCTCGACCGGCGAGACGTCCAGTGGAAACGAACCTAGGTACACGCCGGCGACGCCTTTCTCGAGCACGCCTTCGGCCAACACGCCCTCCTCTCGGAGGACGGCGACAGGTAGACCGAGGCCATAGGCCATGGCGGTCTCTATGTGCATCCATGGGCTCGAGACGTTGTGTGCGCCGTCGGGGCCGTTGACGCGATGCTTAGCGAAGGCGACGGTAAAGACGCCGTAGCACTGAGCCATGACTCCGTACGTCCCGGCGAGCGGTTCCTGCACATCGTAATCCGTGCGCCCTAGAGTCCGCGGGTGAAGCCCGCGATGCATCAGCAGGCGCCCGAGTTCTTGCAGAAACTCGCGCTGGGCGTCTGTGTTGGGGTCTGGGTGGCTGAGGAAGATGGGTATCCTGTCTGGTTCGCCGACGAGAAATTCGCCGTCCCACTCTGGAAGGCCTGCGGGTCCCGCACTCTGCGCCACCACTATCAATCACCTCTCGTGCGTGCGCTTACCGCGTGTCCGTGCGAATGTCAGGCGCCAGGGCGAGTGTCGCCAGGGTCGTCGAGTTCTCGGCCCCGATCGCCCACTCCACTCTTTCGACGAAGCGCTGCAGGGCGACGCGCGCGTCTACCTCTCGGTAGATGCCCGCCGAGGCGAGGAAGAGGTGCTTCTCGCGGTCCAGATACTGTTCTGTGTAGCGGTAGTTCTCCCACTGCTCACGCAATCGGAGTACCCCGTCGAGCGTGAGGGCTAGAAGTGTCACGAGGGCGCCGGCAGCTGTGGCGTAGCGTAAGCGGTCATCCCACAGGCCGCACATGAGGACAGTGGTTGACCCAGCCAGCAGGCCCGTGACACGGACCCGCAGGTAACAGCGCTTGCAGAAGCGGGCTCGCGCGTCGTACCAGTGACGGTACTGCTCGACGCGGTCCCGGAGGTAGTCCTCTGCGCCTGGTGGGCTACTCATGAGTCCCCGTCCCGGACGTAGCGCATCGCTGGCCAACCAACCATCGTGTCCTGGACAAAGTAGGGTGCCCCTCCTCCAGCCCGCGCCAGACACGCCGGAGGTGCCCCTTGGGACGACGACCGTACTGCTTCGCCGTCATGCCCTTCGGGGTGAAGCCGCATCCAGAGAGCGGCCAGTCAGTCGACTTCGACCATGTCTTCGAGAAGTCCATCAGGCCTGCCATCGAGGCGGCGGGTCTCGAACCTCTCCGTGACGACATGACCACCGTCGGCGGCATGGTGCAGAAGTCTCTCTTCGACGCCTTGTTGATGTGCGATTTCGTTGTCGTCGACCTGACGGCGGTAAACGGCAACGTCTTCTATGAGTTGGGGATCCGTCATGCCGTTCGCCCAGCCAGCACGGTCGCCATCACGGCGAGACCTGATGCGATGCCCTTCGATGTCCGCAATCTACGGGCTGTTCGTTATCAGCTCGACGACCACGATCGGCTCGACGACAGAGCGGCTCAAGACCTGAGAGAGGCGCTGACGGAGGCGTTGCTTCAGGCGAAGAGCAAGGCTAATCTTGACGCCAAATACATGGACAGCCCCCTGTACCAACTTGTGGAGAGCTGGAGGCCACCGCCGCCAGCCAGCATGAAGACGGACGACTTCGCCGCCCAGGTGGAGCGAGATCAGCAGCATCGCTATGCCTTGGCTGGCGTGCGCCGCGTGGCCATCGACAAGGATGTCATCGCTGCCCGACGCCTGATGCAGAAGTGTGAGGCTGGCCTGCCTGAACCGTCCCGGCGTGAGCCGGCGCTCGCCATGGACGTCCTGCTCACGCACCGGGCCCTGGAGGACTGGGACTCCATGATACGCGTCGTTGAGGCCATGCCGCCGACTTTGAGGAATCGGTCGACGCCGCTGGAACAGTTGGCTTTCGCGTTGAACCGCCGTGCGGAGGTGACGGGATCGGACGTGGACCTGAGCCGCGCCCTCGAGGTGCTGCGTGCCCTGGTGAGCGAGGCAAGAGGCACCTCGGAGACCTTCGGGCTCATCGGCCGCGTGCACAAGGGAGAATGGAGACGTGCCACGTCGGGACGGCGTCGGGCGAGTGCACTCGCTAGCGCCATCGACGCCTACGCTGAGGGGCACTGGCGCGACATGACTGATCCTTACCCGGGCATCAACGCCTGTACGCTGGCGACCATTCGCGGTGATCGTGACGACGTGGCCCTCGTTGAGCGCATCCTGCCCGTCGTCTCCTACGCCACAGAGGTGCAGCTGCACCGTTTCGAGCCGACGTCTTGGATGTTCGCGACCATGCTCGAGGTGTCCGTTCTGCGCGATGACCGCGTGTGGGCGCTCAAGTGGCTCGAGGAGGCCTTGGTGGCTTCGGGGGACCGGTGGGGTCCTGTGACGACGCTGCAGACGCTGAATGACCTACTTGCCGCCTATCGGGTTCGGGACGGGGAGCGCGGCGAGTGGCTCAACGCCTTCATTGAACAATTTCGCGAGGCTTTCGATTAGTATCGCCTGGAGTGTTGCGGCCGAATTGCCCAATGACCTATCGTCGTGCATTTATGGAGGGGCTGTGGGTATTTTGTCTACGCCCATGTCGGCCCCTGCTCGTCAGGCGGACTAGGGCGCGTCTTTCTAACGGCTCCAAGTCCGCCCGTTCAGGTCGTTGAGCTGGGCGGGCAAGTCACCGAAGACGACCGCGAGGTCGGGGAAGCTCTCGCCAGGAGGTAGGAGCCTCGCCGTCCCCGCGCGCTACGTAGGTACACCTACCGATCCAGCGGGCAGGGATGTCGCCCTCGTCGCCGCGCTCGTCAGGACGGGGACACCCCGTCGCGTGAGAGCGTCACGCTCCTCGTCCGGGATCGTCATCGACGCGGCGAGCACCGCGGCGAGGGCACCCACATGCTCGTCGGTGGTCTCGGGGTGGAAGGTCCACCGCACGTTCTCTTCGCGCGTGATGACGTCGATGCGAGCCTTCCCGCCCGCCTCCTCCGCGGTGGCCGCGCGGACGTAGCGCACAAGGTCGAGCGAGACGCTGCTCGCGACCTTGCCGTGCTCGCGCAGGTCGCCAGGCCTCGCCGTGACGATCCGGCGGTCCGTGACGGCGACGACCGCCGCCCACTTCTCGGGGTCGAGCCGCCCGAGCAGGACGGCGCCCTTGGCGAGGTCGTCGAGGCGGAAAGGGAAGGCTAGGCACCGGACGTGCTCGCCGTCCTCGAGCAGCCACCGCAGCACGCGGAGGTAGGGCTCGTGGTCCAGGTCGGCCGGGGCGCAGACGACGTCCGGCTCCTGCGGTGCGGGCGCCTGCGGGCGTAGGACGTCGGCGAGCGGCCGGATGGCGTCGAGCAGCTGGCCACACGTCAGGCGGACCGCCTTCGCGTCCTTGCGCTTCTGCGTCAGCGGCATGCCCGCTCGGCCGCGCAGCTCGGCGATGATCTGGAGCTCGCGCGTGAGCGCGTCGACGAGCGTCGTCGTCGTGGCCAGCCCCGAGGCGAGCTCCTCCTGGGCGTCGCGGGTGATGACGTCGACGAGGCGCGCCTCCGCCGGGTCGTCGGCGCCGGCGGTCCGCGCCCGACCGGCGCGCAGGGCCTGGTAGCCGGTCCACCCCTTGAGGGAGGACAGCAGCGCGTTGGTGTCGAAGACGATGGCCTCGGCGTTCGTCTCCAGGTACTGGCGACGGTCCTGGGCGTCCCGCTTGTCGAGCTGCCGGACGTGCTCGACGACGTTCTCGCGGTAGAGGCCGAGCTGCTTGCGCAGCGGCGCCTCGCTGCCCGCGATGCTGTCCCACAGCGACTCCGGGACGGCGCCGACCTCCCGCGCCTGGGCGACGACCCCGTCGATCGACGCGACGAGGCCCAGCAGCTCGGCCCACTGCTCGCGGCGGATGGTGGTGAGCACCTGCGTCGTGAGGGCGATGTTCGTGCTGACGAGGCCGCTGATCTCGCTGAGCTTCATCTGCAGGGCGACCATCGCCACGGCGGGACCGATGACGGCCGCGGCGGTCACCGGGTTCAGCGCCGCGACCGGGACGAGCCGCGCCTGCGCGACGATCTTCCCGCCCTTCATGACCGCGCCGAGGTTCGCGCCGTTCTTGATGGCGAGCGTCGCCCCGCCGTTGACGAGAGCCTGCGTCTCGGCACCGAGCCGGAAGAGCCCCTGCGCGCCGGTGACGGCCTTGCCGATGCCACCGCCCGCCGTCGTCAGCACCCCCGCGGAGGCAAGAGCCGTGGAGATCCGCGCCCGGTCGTCGGTCGGCACCAGGCCGAAGTCGACGAGGTCGAGGCCCGCGGGCACGTCACCGAAGACGACCGCGATGCCGGGGAGGATCTCTGCGAGGACGGTCGACGGCTCGGCCCTGGCCCCTTCGGGATCCTGTGCCGACGTGACCACGGGGGCCGACCCCACCGCGTCGCTGCGTCCGCTGCCCGCTCCGTCGTCGCTGGTCGCCGACGTCGATGAGTCCTGCACAGTGCCCCCCGTGACACGGCGACGGCCGTCGTCCGCCTCTGGTCCCGGACCTTACGGGCAGCCCCTCCGTCACTCGGCCGTCTCGTCGACGTTCGCCGGGCCGCCTCGCCACGAGGAGCGCCGGCGGCTCGACCTCATGGCAGGTCGCCGCGCTCCACCACCCGTTCGGAGCAGTGACGGTCGGCGGTCCGGTCGCCACGACAGGCGCGACCTGGTGAGACGGAGGTCCGTCGGTCGCCGGGCGGGGTGCGACGACCGTGCCGGCGTCGTCGGCCGCGGCGTACGGCTGCCACGAGCACAAGGCGCTCGCTGCGCTCAGATCGTCATCGGCTGTCGCGCCTCGTGGCGGCCAGGAGCAGCTCACCGACGAGGTCGAGGTCGTCGGTGGTGAGGTCGCCACCCACGGCGTCGATGCGCTGCCGCACGAGGCGACGCTGCCGGACGAATCAGTGCTCGACGTGCCACGCGATGTCGTCGGCGATCTCGGTGCGCACGTCGCTGACCTGGCGGAGCGCCGGTTGCCGTGTGGCCGGGTCGGTGACGTGGTGGACGATGTCGTGAAGATCGGTGCCCGCCTTGGCCGCGCCGCGGTCCATGACCGCCTGGAGCTTCATCGCCACCAGCGGACCGGGCTCGGCCACAGACGTCGTCACGGTGACAGCGGCCCCGCCCGGGACGGTGACCTCGATCTCGACGTCCGTCGCCGTGTCGAACGCCCAGGCGTGCGCCGCCGCGTGGAGGCGGTCCCCGGGGTCGTCGCTCGCTTCGTCGAGCTCGATCTGCCGGACCTCGAGGACGTCGACGGTGACGTCGCCGTAGGGGGTCGGCAGCACGACGGCGGTCGGGTCGACCGACCGGGCTCCGTCCGCCCCACGGAGGAGCTCGAGCTGGGGGACCTCTCCCCGGCGTCGGTCCACCACGTCGAGGTCGACGGTGGCCCGGTACGGCGTCGACAAGCGCGCGAGGACGGCGAGACCGCCGACGACGACGGGCGGGGTGCCCGTCAGCGACCGCACCTCCTCGATGCCGTGCACGACCGCGGCCATCGCGGCACCCACGAACCGCACGGGTTCACCAAGCACGGGGCCACTGCCCGTCCGGGATCCACGCCTCGAGCACCTCGCGTCCGCGGCCGGCGTCCTGGGCGAGGTCCAGCGCGACGAACAGGGGGTGTGCGAGCGGCCACCGCGCCGCGCCGTCCCCTCGCCAGCTCCTGAGCACCGCGGCCGCCGGTACCGGCGCGGCGCGCACCGTGGCGACCGCCTGCCCTCCCGGTGCCGCCGAGCCGAGCAGGGTGACGGCGCGACGGACGACAGCAGGGTCGGGGACCACGAAGTCGTGCACCTGCCCCGACCGGAAGGCCAGCGGCGCGCCGTACGCGGCCGCCGCCGCCGAGTCGGTCAGGGCCCACCCCGCCTCCTGGCCGACGGTGGCCAGCCCGAGCCGCAGCGTCGTCGCCACACCGACGTCCGTCGGCGACGGCGGGCGTGCGAGGCCGGAGCGCTGGGTAGGCCAGTGCTCGGCGACCTGCCAGAAGAGGTCGGTGCGCTCCACCGCGCCGCCGTCGAGCAGACCGTCGCGTCGGAGGGCACCGAGCACGTCCGAGACCGTGCTCGGCGCTCGTCCCAGCTCGCGGGCCAGCGCCCGGACGGCTGCCTGCCGCTCGGGTCGTAGCAGCAGGGCGGTGGCGACCTCGAGCCCTGCCTTGCCGCTCAGCGCGCTCTTGCGTGCGGCCCGCCCCTGCACGGGCGTGATGTCGGTGTCGACGAGCACCTGGTCGGTGCGCAGAGCGAGGTGACCCCGGAGGTCCAGGTAGCCCAGGCCGGGTGCGCTGAGGACCTTTCGTGCTGGGGCCGTCACCCGGTCGGCCACGACGAGGAGTACCCCACCGGTCGGTGGCGGTGCTGCGGCGAGCCGACGTGCGTCGTCGTCGGTGACAAGAGATCGGCGCTTCACCTCGACGGCGATCGGCGCCCCACCGCCGACGTGGACGACGACGTCCGGCGCCTGTGCCCCGTGCCCTTCCTCCGAGGTGCTCGTCTGCAGACCGATCTGGTGCAGGGCGTCGACCACGAGGGCCTCGTCCATGACGCCACTCCTCGCGTTCGACGTTCGGTCAATACCGAACAGCGTACGGGGTGAGCGGCGGAGAAGCGAGATCGCTCGGGGCAGGACGCTGGTGTTGTGGAGGACGAAGATCCACCCCCGACATCCCGGACGCCTTGTCCACAGGCCCGCTGTCACTGCCCGACCAGTACGGCCTCCGTGCGTAGCGTCGCGACCCCGCAGCCGGCGACGAGCGCCGACGACCAGGAGGGGCCATGTGCGAGCTGTGCCCGACCGATCTCGGTGACATCGCTGAGGAGCACCACCGGGAGGTGGAGGAGGACGGCTTCTCGATCGTCCACGTCACCGGCGACGGAGCCGGCTACCCGGTCACCTACACCGTCGGCCTCAGCCGCCAGGACGGCCAGCGCGACCTGCTGGTCTGCGGGGCGCCGGTCGCCCTGTCGTACTTGCTGGTAGACCGCCTCGCGCGCCGGGTGCTGGAGGGGGAGCGCTTCGCCGCGGGTGACCAGCTCGACGACCTCGGACGCGTCCTCGTCCGCTTCGAACCGGTCAGCCACCCGGAGTCCGCCGTGGTGCTGCAGGCGATGTACGCCGAGGACGGGCCGCCCCTGCCGCTCCTCCAGGTCGTCTGGCAGGACGACTACGGCCGTTGGCCCTGGGAGGAGCTCGACGCCGGCGTCGACCTGGTGCAGGCCTGACGTCTCCGGTCGCCGCACTGCGCAGTATCGCGCTAGTTTTGCCTATCCCTACACAGTGCAGGGCCACGCAAAACTCAGGAGGAACCATGGCGGTCACCGCGGACGTCCTCGCGGCGCTGGTGGCCATCGACGAGGGCGAGCGGGCGCGCACGCTGGAGGGTCCGCGGCTCGAGTTCAAGACGCAGGGGCGATCACGAGAGGACACCGCCGTCGACCTCGCCGAAGCGGTCACCTGCTTCGCCAACGCGGGCGGTGGGGCCGTCGTGGTGGGCGTCCGCGACGCACCGGGCGGTCACGAGGCCTTCGTCGGCACGGGCCTGGACGCAGACGCCCTGCGCTCGCGCATCTACCAGCTGACCGAGCCCTCGCTCGTCGTCGACGTCCTGCCGCATGCGCACGAGGACGTGAACCTCCTCGTGATCGCCGTCCCCAGCAGCCCGACCGTGCACGCCGTCCGCGGCAGGGCGACGGAGCGCATCGGCTCCTCGTGCGAACCGATGACCACCGAACGCATCGCCTCGGTGGTCGCCGACCGCAGGGGCGAGGACTGGTCGGCCGGCGACAGCGACACGCCTCTGGAACGCGTCGACGTCGCAGCGGTCGTCGAGGTGCGGCGCCTCCTGCGGCAGCTGGCGGACCCGGTGCGACGCGCCTACGCCGAGGCCTCCGACGCGGACCTCGTGCGCCGGCTCGGTCTCCTGACCCCCCGCCGGACGCTCACGCGCGCTGGCCAGGTGCTGCTGACGGACGCCGTGCCGACCGAGCAGGTCACCTACGTCTACCGACGCACCCCGACGGGGTCGGTCGTCGTCAACGAGCAGCTCTCCGGCCCGCTCCTCCTCGTCCTGCGCCGGCTCCTCGAGCTCGTCGACGCCCGGGTGGACCGGACCGCCGTGCCGGTGGGAGGCGGGCAGCAGCTCCAGGTCGCAGATCTGCCCGAGGCGGCCGTCAGGGAAGCCGTGGTTAACGCGGTGATGCACCGAGACTTCCGTCTCCCCGGCCGCGTCACCGTCCAGCACGCGGCCACTCGCTTCTCCGTGACGTCGCCCGGCTCCTTCGTCTCCGGCGTGACCGTGGACAACGTCCTGACGACGTCCCCACGAGCACGCAATCTGCAGCTGGCGCAGGCCGTCCGGACGCTCGGACTCGCAGAGACAGCGGGATCGGGTGTCGATCGGATGTACGCGGAGATGACCCGCGTCGGGCACCAGCCCCCCACCTTCTCCGCCGACGCCTCGGCGGTCGAGGTCGTCCTCACGGGAGGCAGCCCCAACACCTACCTGACCCGCTTCGTCTCGACGCTGCCCCCGGGCGCAGCCGACGACGCGGACACGATGCTCGTCCTCCTCACGCTGCTCAGCCGCCGGACCACCAGCGCCGGCGCCCTGGCGCCTCTGCTGCAACGCCCCGTCGAGGAGGCGCAGGAGGTCCTCGAGCGCCTGAGCGCGCACCCCCTGATGCTCGTCGAGGCGACGCGGGAGACGTCCCGACGCGCGCGACCGACCTACCGACTCCGTGAGCAGGCCGTCGCCGGGCTGGGGCCGGCCGTGACGTACCGGCGTCGCACCGTCGACGAGTCGGACCGCAAGGTGATCGAGCTGGCGCGCGAGATGGGGCAGATCAACTCCCGCGTCGTGCGGCTGGTGCTCGACACGGACGTGACGGCGACGTCGCGCTTGCTGTCCGACATGGTTCGCCGGGGGTTGCTGGTGCGGACGTCGACGGCGACGAGGGGTCCGGGCGTCACCTACGGCCTCGGCCTGGAGGCTCCGAGCGCTCCGGCACGAGGTCGCCGACGGAGAGGCGGGAAGGGCCCGCCTCAAGAAGAGGAAGTGCTCTTCGACGAGTAGGGCGCCTGCCCGTGGTCCGAGCGCAGACCGTGGAGTGTGGTCAAGGTGGTCGAGGGCAGCGACGGCGTCACCTCGTGGCGATCAGCGGCGTCACGGCGGCGTACTCGTAGCCGTGCCACTGGTGCACCGCCCAGTGACCGGTGCGGCGCCACCCGAGCGTCCCCAGCACGTCGTCGACGGCCGACCGACCGTCCGCGTCGAACTCGGTGACCCGCTCTTCCTCGCGCTCGTCGTCGAGGAGCTCGACCAGCTCGGCGCGGCAGCTCTCGTCGAGGCCCTCGTCGGTCTGGTACGTCCAGCTCTCGAGGTAGACCCGGTAGCGGCTGGTCATGGCATGAATCTCCTGGATGTGGAGGGCGGAAGCAGGCGGCGCCGCGCCGGCGTGGGTTGGTGACGCACGGACCTCGTCCGCCATCAGTCGGCGGTCTCGTACCCGTCGATACCGACGAGCGTCTCGAGAGGATCGACGTCCGTCGCGGTGTCGATGCCGACCTGCCGCGGTAGGGCCCCCTCGGCCGGACGAGACTCGACCACCCGCAGACGCCGCTCGACCGCGCGGTGCCGCACGCCCGTCTCGTGCGCCGTCTTGCCGGCGGTCTGCAGCTGCTTCTCGAGCCTCTCCCACACGACGGCGGATCTCTCGAACTCCGCCTTCACAGAGCCGAGGACCTCCCACACCTCGCTAGAACGCTTCTCGATGGCGAGCGTCCGGAAGCCCATGGACATCGACGACAGCAGCGCCGTCAGCGTCGTCGGCCCGGCGACGACGACCTTGTGCTTGGTGCGCAGGTCGTGGACGAGCCCGGGCTGGCGGACGACCTCGGCGAAGAGGCCCTCGGTCGGTAGGTACATCACCGCGAAGTCCGTGGTGTGCGGCGGGTTCACGTACTTGCCGCTGATGGAGCGCGCCTCCGCGGCGACGCGGTCCACGAGCTCCTTGCTGGCCATCTTGAGCCCCGCGGCTTCGCCCGCCTCCCACGCCGCCTGGAAGCGTTCGTAGACGTCCATCGGGAACTTCGAGTCGATGCCGAGCCAGACGGGCGTGCCGTCCTTCGTGCCCGGCAGGCGGACGGCGAAGTCGACGAGCTCGGAGCTGCCCGGGTTGATGCGGTGCTGGCGGACGAACTGGTCGCCGGTGAGGAGGTCGGCGAGCAGCGACTCGAGCTGCAGCTCGGCCCACGCGCCGCGGTGCTTCACGTTGGTCAGGGTGCGCTGCAGAGAGCCCACGCCCTGAGCGAGCCTCTGCATGTCGCCGAGGCCCTCGCCCACGATCTTGAGGCTCTCGGTCACACGGGTGAAGCTGGAGTCGAGACGCTTGGTCAGCGTGTCGTCGAGCTTCTCCTGGACCGTCACGCGCATGGCCTCCAGCGTGACCCCGTTGGACGTGGCCATGGCGTCAAGGCTCTTCGTCACCTCGGTGCGCATGGCCGTCTGCGCCGCGGTCAACGACTGGGTGAGATTCGCGACGTGCTCGGCCTGCGTCGAGCCGGCGCGCTGGAGACTGCGCCCCTGCGCCTCGCCGAGATCCTTCAGCCGTGCGGCGACCTCGGTGCGGAGATCCTTCTGCGCCGCCGTGACCGTCTCGCGGAGGGCGGCCACCTCGCGCGCCTGGTTCGACGTCATCTCCGCCAGGGCCTCTCGCTGCGCCTTCTGGAGTTGGGCGACCGACGTGCCGACGGATGTGCGCAGTCTCTCGAGGTGCTGCCCCTGCTCGGTGCGGGCGGTGTCGGCGCCCTGGGTCAGGTGCGTCCGAAGTGCCTCCTGACCTTCGCCGACGGCCCCGAGGCGCTGCTCGATGGCGCCCCGCAGACCGTCGAGCGACGTCGTCAGCGCCGTCTGCGTCGCGGCGGCGGTGTCGCGTTGTGTCGACGCAGCGCGCTCGCCCAGGGCGGTGACGGCTGCGGTGATCTCCTCGCGCAGGCGCGCCAGCTCGGCCGCCTGGCGCTCTTGGAGCGACGCCGTCGCCGTCTCAAGGCTCTGCCTCAGCATGCCGGCCGCCGCGACCTGTGCCTCCTGCAGCGCCGTGGCCGAGGCGGCCTGTGCCGTGAGGCCCTCACGGCCGAGGCGCCCGGCGGACTGCTGTTGTCCGGCGAGCGCGGTGACGACCTGCTCGTGCGCGGCCCCAAGCATGGCGAGCAGCTCCTGCCGCCCGGTAGACGCCTCACGGCGCGCCTCCTGCTCCGTCGCGCGCAGCTCGCCGCGCAGTGCGCTGGCCTGCTCGGCGGCGTCCGTCCGTGCGCGGTCGACGACCTGGTCGACGCGCTGCGTCAGGGTGTCGAGCTGGGGCCGCGGATCCGTAGCCGTGCCGCTGCGGCTCACCACACGCAGCACGACAGCGGACAGGACGACGGCGACGGCCGCGAGTACAGCGGCCAAGGCGATGGCGATGACGACGAGCGTGGACATGCTTCCCCCGAGGACGTGCTGGTGGTGACGCCGACCCATCGGCAGCCGTGCCGGGGTGCGCAGCCGGCCGGCCTCCCGTCAGTCGCTCGGCGCATCCAGTGGGACTGATCCGGAGGCGAGGTACCTAGGTGCCTCGCCGAAGTACCTTGGCGGTATGGCGCTCAGCATCAAGAACGTCGAGACCGAGAGGTTGGCCCGAGAGCTCGCCCGGGCGACCGGGCAGACCGTCACCCGGGCGGTGACCGGCGCTCTCACGGCACAGCTCGAGGCGCTGCGCGACAGCGACGACGTGCGTGAGGGCCGCTGGGAGCGGGTGAGGACCGTGGCTGCCGACGCGGCGGCACGGTGGGGCGCGGACGACCGCGTCGACCCGGCGGCGGACCTCTACGACGACGGTGGTCTGCCCCGGTGATCCTCGACACCTCGGCCGTCGTCGCCGTCCTCCGCGGCGAGCCCGACGCCGAGGACCACCTCGCGGCGATGAGCCGGGCCGACGTCCTGCGCATCTCCGCCGCGACGCTCGTCGAGCTGTCCGTCGTCGTGGACGCCCGCCGCGACCCCGTGCTCAGCCGTCGTCTCGACGAGCTGCTCGACGCGCTCGACGTCGTCGTGGAGCCGTTCACCGCCACGCACGCCGCCGTGGCCCGCGACGCCTACCGCGACTACGGCAAGGGCAGCGGTCACCCCGCGGGGCTGAACCTCGGGGACTGCTTCAGCTACGCGTTGGCGTCGGTGACCGGGGAGGCCCTGCTCTTCACGGGCGACGACTTCGGCGAGACGGACCTGCGACCGGCACTCGACGAGACCTCTGCCTGAGCTCTGCTCGGCAGCACGGGAGGCGCGGGCTCGGCGAGGGCAGCCCGAGACCTCGACCTCCAGGGCAGGGGGTCGACGTCAGGGCGTGCGGACGTCCTCGACGGACTCGGCGAGATCCGGGCGGTGTCCGCACGTCAGCCCGACGACGGGCCCACGGAGAGCGGTGCGCCGGCGCTCCCGCCGCGCGCAGTCGGCGATGCCCGGGACGTACCAGGCCGCCGACACCGCCGTCGGCCGGCTGGTCGACCTGGATGTCGGCGACGCTGCCGACGACGCCACGCTCGACGACAGCCGGAACGGCAGGGCGCGGGTGAGGAAGCTGCCGGCTACGTCGACGCGGAGCGGCAGGACGGCCTGCGTCCTGTCGCTCAAGGCGATGCCGTCGACCGGGCCCGGCTACGCGTCGCCGTCGTGCGTCCCCGCCGCGGCGCGGTAGCGGGCCGGCGGCACGCCGCACGCGTGCGTGAAGTGCTCGTAGAACTGGCTCAGGGAGCCGAAGCCGCTCGCGGCGGCGACGTCGGTCGTCGGGCGGGACGTGCCGAGGAGCAGGCGGCGGGCCTCGGCGACCCGGCACCGCACGAGGTAGGCGCCGATGGTGCAGCCGACGCCGCGGCGGAAGAGCGTCATGGCGTACGTCGGCGCGAGGTGGGCCGCACGGGCGACGTCCGCCGTGGTGACCGGCTCGCGGAAGTGGTCGGCGATGTAGCGGGTCATCGCCACCACGGCGTCGACGTGACCGGGCGCCGCGGCCGGCGTCCGCGCCGACGCCCCGGACCGCGGCGCACGGGTGCGGTGGCACCGCAGCAGCCGGAGCACGAGGGCCTGCACCTCGAGGAGCGCCGCGTCGGGCTCGCCGGCCAGAACCTCCTCGTGCCAGGCGGTCACCCGGGGGCCGACGTCGGGGCCGAGGTCGTCGAGACGCACCACGACTGGGCGCGGCTGCAGGAGGGCGCCGACGTCGTCCACGCGCAGCCCCCACGCCAGCGCCGTCGCCAGGGGGACGTGGACCCACCCCATGGCCCCGGGCGTGGTCCCCGCCACGAGCTGGTGCGGCGTCCCGCCCCAGAAGAGGGCTGCGTGCCCGGCGTCCACCTCGACCTCCGCGCCCCCGAAGACGTAGCGGAGCCTCCCGTGCACGACGACGTTGACCTCGACGTCGTCGTGCCGGTGGGGCCGGGGCATCGGCAGCGGGTCGCCGACGTGCGTCCACAGGGCCGGGGCGCTGACCAGCACCCCGTCCCCCCGAGGGCTCCTCGCCCTGGCGTCCGCGACGACGGCCATGGCGCCACCGTAGGCGGGCAGCGGACGATCCCGGAAGAACGGCACGGGATGCCTGAGGCCGCGGCACCGCCTCCGCTCCTAGCGTCGCGGGGCATGAGCGCGACGAGCAGTCCGAAGATCACCATCATCGGGGCGGGGGGCTACGTCTTCCCCTTCCGGCTCATCGGCGACCTGCTGAGCTTCCCCGCGCTGCGCGACGCGCAGCTGTGCCTCATGGACGTCGACGCCGGCCGCCTCGCCAACGTGGCCGGCGCCACCCGCGAGCTCGTGGCCCACCACGGGCTCGGCGCGCGGGTCGAGGAGACCACCGACCGCCGGGCGGCCCTCGACGGCGCCGACGTCGTCTTCATCACGTTCCAGGTGGGCGGGGTCGAGGCCTACCGCCACGACGTCGAGATCCCCCGGCGCTACGGCGTGGACCAGACGGTCGGCGACACCCTCGGGCCCGGCGGTGTCTTCCGCTTCCTGCGCTCGGTGCCCGCCTACCGCGGCATCGCCGCCGACGTGCGCGAGCTGTGCCCGCAGGCGCAGGTCATCAACTACGCCAACCCGATGGCCATGGCGACGGCGTTCCTGTCGGCCCTGGGGCTGCGCACCGTCGGCCTGTGCCACAGCGTCCAGGGCACGACCCGGATGCTCGCGCGCACGCTCGAGGTGCCCTACGACGAGGTCAGCTACCGGTGCGCCGGCATCAACCACCAGGCGTGGATCCTCGAGTACCGCCGCGGCGGCGAGGACCTCTACCCCCGCCTGCGCGCCACGATGCGCGAGCGCCACCAGGTGGGGCGCGGGGCGGCCGACCTGGCGGGCGACCACGGCGACCACAGCGGCGCCGCCGCGTCGGCGAGCACCTACGAGGGCGGCAACGAGCAGGTCCGCACGGCGATCATGGAGGCCTTCGGCTACTTCCAGACGGAGTCCAGCCACCACGCGTCGGAGTACCTGCCGTACTTCCGCCGGACGCCGGAGAGCGTGCAGGAGCACATCCCCGAGCGCTGGGACTACTACGAGATCTGCGCCAACCACGACGTCACCGGCGACCTGGGCGAGCAGCTCGCGAAGCTCAAGGAGGAGCTGGCGCCGTCGGTGGAGTACGGCGCCAGCATCGTCAACTCGATCGTCACCGGGGTCCCCAGCGTGGTCTACGGCAACGTCCCCAACGCCGGCGCGCTCGTCGAGAACCTGCCTGCCGACGCCTGCGTCGAGGTCCCGTGCCTCGTGGACGCGAGCGGCGTCCAGCCCACGGCCCAGGGCGCGCTGCCCCCGCAGCTGGCGGCGCTCAACCGCACCAACACCAACGTCCAGACCCTCGCGGTCACCGCCGCCCTGACCGGCGAGGTCGAGCACCTCTACCAGGCCGTGGCGCTCGACCCGCTGACGGCGGCGACCTGCAGCCTCCCGCAGATCCGCGCCATGACCGACGAGCTGATCGCCGCCCACGCCGACGCCATCCCGCCGGAGCTCGTGCCGGGGCGCTGAGCCCGGCCGGACCAGCACGCAGGACGCCGGCCCGAACCCCGGCACGCCCCACCCGGCCGGGCCGCCCGCAGCAGCGGGGCGGCCCGGCGCCCGCCGCGACCGTCGACGAAGGAGTCCACGTGGCGATCCCCACGCGTGGTGCCACGCACCAGCAGCAGCGACAAGGACCGGCCCGCCGAGCAGGACGGCGCCGGGACGACACCCGGCTCGCCCTCCTGTTCATCCTGCCCGCGACCGTCGGGCTGCTCGTCTTCTACTTCTGGCCGCTCGTGCGCGGCGTCTGGCTGAGCTTCACCTCGTGGGACGTGCTGACCCCGGCGCGCTTCATCGGGCTCGACAACTACGAGCGCATGGTCGCGGACCCGGTGTTCTGGAACGCCGTCCGCGTGACGGTGCTGTACGTCGTCCTCAACATCGGCATCCAGACCGTCGTGGCCCTCCTCATGGCCGTGCTCATGCAGCGCCTGACGCAGTCCACGCTCGTGCGCTCGCTGCTGCTGGCCCCCTACCTCGTGGCCAACGTGGTCGCCGCGCTCGTCTTCTTCTGGATCCTCGACTTCCAGCTCGGCATCGGGAACCAGGTGCTGGAGTGGGTGGGGCTCGACCGCATCGGCTTCTTCACCACCGAGGCCTGGGTGGTGCCGACCATCGCGCTGGTCAACGTCTGGCGGCACATGGGGTACACGGCGCTGCTGCTCTTCGCGGGCCTGCAGGCGATCCCGCACACCTTCTACGAGGCCGCCCGCGTGGACGGGGCCTCCGAGGTGCGGCAGTTCTTCACCATCACGGTGCCCCTCATCCGCCCCATCCTCGGCCTCGTGCTCATCATCTCGGTGATCGGCTCGTTCCAGATCTTCGACACCGTCTCGGTGACCACCGGCGGCGGGCCCGTCGACGCCAGCCGCGTGCTGCAGGTCTACATCTACGAGAACGCCTTCGCGCAGTACGACTTCGGCTACGCCGCGGCGCTGAGCGTGGCGATGCTCCTCATCCTCATGGTGGTGACCTTCGTGCAGTACCGGGTCACCCGCTCAGGCCAGACCGACCTGAACTGAGGGGCCCGACATGACGCAGCTCCAGCCGGCCACCGGGCTCGGCGCCGAGGCGACCGCCGAGCGGGGCGCCGTCGACCCGCGGGACGGCGTGCCCCCACGACGCCGTCGGGGGCGGCTCACCGTCGGGCGGGTCCTGGCGTGGGCGGTCCTCGCCCTCCTCCTGCTCGTGACGCTCTTCCCGTTCTACTGGATGCTCCGGACGGCGTTCTCCGGCAACAACGCGCTGTACGCCAACTCCACGTCGCTGCTGCCCGTGGACCCGGGCCTGGGGGCCTTCGAGCGGGTCTTCGGGCTGCAGAGCACCCAGGAGGCCATCGAGCAGGGCGGCTCGGGCGCCGCGCTCAACTTCTGGCGCTACCTGCTCAACTCGACCGTCGTGGCGGCCGGCATCACGGTCTTCCAGGTGTTCTTCTCCGCGATGGCCGCCTACGCCTTCTCCCGGTTGCGCTGGCGCGGGCGGGACGTCGTGTTCGGCGTCTTCCTGCTCTCGCTCATGGTGCCGATCATCTTCACGCTGCTCCCCAACTTCCTGCTGGTGCGGCAGCTCGGCCTGATCGACACGCTGCTCGGCATCATGCTGCCGGGCCTGTTCATGGCGCCCTTCGCCATCTTCTTCCTGCGGCAGTTCTTCCTCAACGTCCCCGTCGAGGTCGAGGAGGCGGCGCTGGTGGACGGCGCCAGCAAGGTGCGGGTCTTCTTCAGCCTCATCATCCCGATGTCGTCGGCGCCCATCGCCACGATCTCGATCCTCACCTACATCACGGCGTGGAACGACTACTTCTGGCCGTTGATGGTGTCGTACACGGACGAGTCCCGGGTCCTGACGGTCGCCCTGGGCGCCTTCCGGGCGCAGAGCCCGCAGACCGGTCCGGACTGGGCGGGGCTGATGGCGGCGACGCTCGTCGCGGCCCTCCCGATGATCGTGCTCTTCGGCCTCTTCGCGAAGAGGATCGTCAACTCCATCGGCTTCAGCGGGATCAAGTGAGGTGCCGACGATGACACGCACGCCCACCACCACCAGCACACCCTCCGGCCGGCGTCGCCGCCGCCGGTCCGTCGCCGGCTCGGTCGTCGCGCTCGGGCTCCTGGCGCAGGCGGGCTGCGGCAGCGCGTCGCCCGCCGGCTCCGACGTCACGCTCGACTACTGGCTCTGGGAGTCGCTGCAGCTGCCCGGCTACCAGAAGTGCGCGGACGCCTTCGAGGCGGAGAACCCGGGCGTGGACGTGCGCATCACCCAGTACGGGTGGGGCGACTACTGGCAGAAGCTCACGGCGGCTCTCGTCGCCGGCGCGGGGCCGGACGTCTTCACCGACCACCTGACCAAGTACCCCGGCTTCGTCACCCGCGACGTCCTGCTGCCGCTGGACGACCTGGAGGCGACCGCCGACTACGACTACTCGGGCTTTCAGGAGGGGCTGGCGGACCTCTGGGTCGGTCAGGACGGCAAGCACTACGGCATGCCCAAGGACTTCGACACCATCGCCCTCTTCTACGACGCGCGGGTGCTCGAGGAGGCGGGCATGACGCCCGCCGACCTCGAAGGCCTGACGTGGAACCCCGACGACGGCGGCACCTTCGAGGACGTCGTCGCCCACCTGTCGGTGGACGCGAACGGGGTGCGCGGCGACGAGGAGGGCTTCGACCCGGAGCAGGTGGTCACCTACGGCCTGGCCTCCGGCGGCTCGGGCGGGGACGGGCACGGCCAGACGCAGTGGTCGTGGCTCGCCGGGGCGACGGGGTGGACCTACACCGACGCGCGGGTGTGGGGCGACAGGTACAACTACGACGACCCCCGGGTCCAGGACTCGATCGCCTGGCTCTTCGGGCTCGTCGACAAGGGTTTCATGCCCTCGTTCGAGGAGGTCGGCACGGCGCCCAACCCGACGCAGCAGCTCGGCTCCGGCCAGGCGGCGCTGTCGCCCAACGGGTCGTGGACCATCAGCAGCTACGCGCGGCTCGAGGGCATCGACCTCGGCGTGGCCAGCGTCCCCATCGGGCCCGTGGGCCACCCCGTCTCGATGTACAACGGTCTCGGGGACTCCATCAGCGCGCAGACCGAGGAGCCCGCGGCGGCGGCACGCTGGGTCGCCTTCCTGGGCTCGGACGCGTGCCAGCTCCTCGTCGGGCAGGAGGGCGTCGTCTTCCCGGCCCGCCCGCTCGGGACGCAGGCGGCCGTCGAGGCCTTCGGCGACAAGGGCGTCGACGTCGAACCCTTCACCGACCTGGTGGAGAACGACTACACGGTGCTCTTCCCCGTCACCGACCACCCCGCCGACGTGCTCTCGATCCTGCAGCCCGCCCTCGACGCCATCTACATCGGCAGCCGGGACGCCTCGGACCTCACCCAGGTCGACGAGCAGATCAACGCGCTCTTCGAGTGACGCCCGGTGGACGTCGCCACGGAGGAGGCGGCGCTCGTCGCGGACGGCGGGCGTGCGTGCCCAGCAGGGCTCAGGCTGGCGAGACCCGACCGGCGGGCCGTCCACCGGCGGCCGACCGGCTGCCGCCGACGTCCCCGACGACCCTGCGGGCACGGCCTCGTACGTAGTTCTGCGGATGGTGCCCTCCCCGCGGTGACCGCTGTGATCGCGACCCTGGGCTGCGTCCCTCCCGGTCGGGGAGGAGCCGGAAGGGGAGGCGCCGATGTCCCACGGGCAGCAGGGCCACGACGGGAACGGCGCGGACCAGCAGGCGACGCCCTCGCGCCACCGTGGGCTGCGCGGCTGGTTGACGGGCGCTCCCCACGCCCCCCTGCCTCCCGCTCGACGCCGTGGCCCCGCGCCTCCCCGATGGCCCATGCCGGCGGAGGGGCGCACCGGTGTCTGCCTGTCCGGGGGCGGGGTGCGATCGGCGGCGTACAACCTGGGCGCTCTCCAGTCGCTCCAGGAGGCGGGGCGGTTGGAGCGGGTCGACTACCTCGCAGCCGTCTCCGGCGGCTCCTACATCGCCGCCGCGCACACGATGGTCGCGCGTTCCGAGGCGTCGCTGCGACCGCAGGACCTCGACGACGGTGAGGACGCGCGGGTCCGGGCGTCCCTGGAGGCCGTGCCACCCTTCGCGCCGGGCAGCCCGGAGGAGGACTACCTCCGCAAGCGGAGCAGCTACCTGGCACCGGGGCCGGCGGGCAAGCTCGGGGTGCTCTACCGGGTGCTCATCGGCCTGCTGGTCAACCTCGGTGTGCTCGTCCTCGTCCTCGTCCCCACCGGGGTCGCCCTGGGCCTGCTCTACCGCCCGATGCCGGGCGCTGACGGGGCGGGTGCGCCGGCGTGGGCGTGGCCGGTCGTGGCGGCCCCGGTGGCCGTCCTGCTGGTCATCGGTCTCGTGCAGGCGGTCACGCAGGTCCGGGACGCGTGGTCCCGGGCGGCGGACGCCTGGTCCCTGCGGCTGCTGGGCCTCGCTGCGCTGCTGGCGGTGCTGCTCCTCGCTCTTCCCGCGCTCCTCGGCAGCACCGGCGTCGCGCCCGGTGCGGGGGTCGTCGCGGCGCCGTCCCGCGACGGGAGCTGGTGGACGCCCGCGGGGGTCAGCGCCGGCAGCGCCCTGACCGTGCTGGTGGCGGTCCTGACCAACCTCGCAGCGCGGGTCACGGAGGTCGACGACGCGATCAAGCCCGCGAGGACCCTGGTGAAGGCCTGGCGCGGGCTCTCGACGGCGGTGCGACGGGTGCTCCTGCTGCTGGCCGCCTACGTCGCAGGCCCCCTCCTCGTGCTCACGGGCCTCGCCGTCACGACCTCTCTGACGTACCAGAGCGACCCGGCGCAGACGCGGTGGGCCGTCGTCGGGGCGCTGGCGTGCGTCGTCGTGGCGGCCCTGGTCCTCACCGCCGGCGACCTCACGTCGTGGTCGATGCACCCCTTCTACCGGCGCCGGCTCGCGACGGCGTTCGCGCTCCGACGGCGGTACCCGGCCGGCGCCGCCGAGCCGGTGGCCGCCGAGCGGCCCTACGACGTGCTGGTCCGGCTCTCGGACATGGCGCCGTCGCGCGCCGGCGGCGGTGTGGGCGGGGGCCCCACGCTCGTCGTGTGCGCCGCGGCGAACATCTCGACCTACGGGGCGACCGGCGAGGGGCGCGCGGTCACCAGCTTCACCTTCGACCCGCACGTCATCGGCGGCCCGTTGGTGGGCTACGTGCCGACGCCGGAGTGGGAGGAGAAGCACCGGACGAAGCCCTCGAAACGCAGCGCGGCCGTCACCCTTCTCGCGGCGGTCGCCATGTCGGGCGCCGCGCTCTCGCCGTCGATGGGCAAGATGTCGAGAGGGCACCTGAGGTTCCTGCTGACGCTGGCCAACGTCCGCCTGGGCGTGTGGGTGCCCAACCCGCTGCGGTCTTCCGCGGAGACGGCGGACCCGGAGGACGGCGTCAGCCTGCGCCGGCTGCTGCCACGCCGGCCACGCGCCACCCAGCTGTGGCGCGAGTACGTCGGCCGGAACAGCCTGCACGGGCGGTACCTGTACGTCACGGACGGCGGCCACTACGAGAACCTGGGGCTCGTCGAGCTGCTGCGTCGTGGCTGCACGACGATCTACTGCTTCGACGCGAGCGGCGGTTCCCCCACCGGCCTCAGCACGCTCGGCGACGCCGTCGCCCTGGCGCGCAGCGAGCTCGGGGTCGAGATCACCGTCGACGTGGAGCCGCTCTTCCCGCGGGAGGGCGACGGCGTCCCGGCGGCGGAGCACGGGCTCGCGCCGCAGGACTGCGTCGAGGGCTCGTACACCTACCGCCACCCGGAGACCGGCGTCGAGGTGACGGGTCGCCTCTTCTACGCCAGGACGGTGGTGACCCGGGCAGCGCCGTGGGACGTGCTGGCCTTCCGGCGTCGCGACCCCCGGTTCCCGAACCACTCCACGGCCGGCCAGCTCTACAGCGACGAGAGGTTCGAGGCCTACCGGGCCCTCGGCCGGCTCGCCGGTCGGCACGCGGTGGCGCTGGAGCACGGGTCGGCGACTCCTGCGTCGGTCGACACCGTCGACATGGTCGCGGCGGGCACCTCCGACGCGGTCGACGCCGCGGTCCCGGCCGGTGCCGTGGAGGACGGTGCCGTGCGGGACGGCGCAGGGGGCAGCGGTGCCGCGCGGGAGGCGGATGTGCCACCGACGAAGTACCGCCACGCCCGCCGGCCCTTGCGGTTGCGGCCGTGGGGCACCGTCGTCGCAGCGGCCGGACGTCGGTGGGCTGGGGAGGTCGTCAGGCCCGACAGGTCGGTCCACGACGCCCCTCGCTGCCGCGGGTGAGAGGGCCTGGCCGCCGTCAGGAGGGCAGCGCCTCCCGGACGACCGTGCCGGGGCGCAGCCGCCCTGCTCGAGCCGAGCGGGGCGGTGGCGCCCCCGCTCAGCGGCCGTCGTCGCTGAAGTGCTGGTAGTCCTTGAGCGTCTTCCAGCTGCCGCCCCACCGCCAGCCCTCGGCGGCGAAGGCGCGCACGACGACGTCGCCGGGCGTGATCATCCCGCGGACCGACTGGCTGCGGTCGACGTAGCGGCGGGCGGTGGACGGCTGGACGACGGTGCCCTTGACGTAGGGGTTGACGAGCGGGTTGATGTCGATGGCCGCCCCGTCGTCGTGACGCCCGGGCCGGCAGTTGAAGCCCGAGGTGTTGTTCGCGCGCATGCTGGCCTCGTCGTCGCCGCCGTACTGGCTGACGGGGACGACGCGCTCGACGGGGAACCGGGCGGCGTAGAGCCGCTGGAAGACGCGTTGCGTCACCCCGACGTACTTCTTGTGCATGACGACGACGCCGTCGTAGGCACGGCCGTTGCCGCCGACGTAGCGCACGGTGATCTGGCGCAGGTCCGCCGGCGCCACGGGGCAGCCGGGGTGCCACGACGCGCCGAGCTCGTCGCGCGTGACGCCCCGGACGCTGGTGCGGTAGGCGGGCAGCGCCGACAGGGCCACGGTGTCCGTCGCCCGGGCGGTACCCGCTCCGGCCGGTGCCGCCGCGGCGGAGGTGGGCGCGAGGAGCGTCGCGCCGACCAGCACCGCGACCAGGCCCCCGAGGGCCCGAGGTGTTCTGGGCGTCCTGGTGCGCATGGTCGTCCTCTCCTCACCGCCTGTGCCCGTACAGGTCGACGTCGTCCTTGCCGCTGGTGTCGGCGCGGGACGGCGGCAGGTGGATCGTCGGCCTCGGCCGCCCCCCGTCCGGCCGAGCCGTCGTCCTCGGGCGGGACGCCGTCCGGCCGGCAGCCCTGCCGAGATCCCTTCCGGTGAGCCTGCGGGACCGTTCCGGCCGCAGGGACCCCGCCGCTGCGGCGCGCGTGAAGTGCGGAGACGCGACGGCGGCGGCGGTCCGTGGCAGCCTCGGGGCGTGATCACCCCCGAGGACGCCGCCTGGACCCGCCCCCTCGGGACGACGGGGCTGACCGTCACCGCGATCGGCGTCGGCGCCTCGCCGCTCGGGGGCCTGCCCGCGAGCGACGGGCCCGGGGACGACCGTGCCGGCGGCGTCGAGCTCGTCCGTGCGGTGCTGCGCAGCCCGCTGCGGCTCGTCGACACCGCGAACGGCTACCGGGACAGCGAGCGCCACATCGGGGCGGCGATCACCGCGGAGGGCGGGCTGCCGGACGACGTCCTCGTGCCGACGAAGGTGGACCCGCTCGGCGGCGACTACTCGGGCGACCGGGTGCGGGCGTCGCTGGCCGAGAGCCGCGAGCGCCTGGGCCTGGACCACCTGCCGCTGGTGCACCTGCACGACCCCGAGGGCTGGGACTTCGACGACCTCTCCGCGCCGGGCGGCGCCGTCGACGCGCTCGTCGCGGCACGGGAGAGCGGCGAGGTCGGCCGTATCGGCCTCGCCGGCGGGGACGTGCACCAGGTCCGCCGCTACCTCGACCTCGGCGTCTTCGACGTCCTGCTCGTGCACAACCGCCTGACGCTCGTCGACCGCAGCGCGGAGGAGCTGGTCGAGGCGGCGGTCGGTCGCGGCCTCGCGGTCGTCAACGCGGCCGTCTACGGCGGGGGTGCGCTGGCCCGGCAGGAGCCGCCGGCGGACGGCGGCACCGAGGAGTACGCCTACCGCCCCGCGCACCCGGCGACCGCGCAGGCGATCCGCGACCTGCGGGCGCTCTGCGCGCGGTACGGCACCGACCTGCCGACGGCGGCGCTGCAGCACTCGCTGCGCGACGAACGGGTCGCGACGACCCTCGTCGGGATGACGCGCGTCGAGCGCATCGACCAGGTGCTCGCCGCCGCGGCGGCCGAGGTCCCCGAGGACTTCTGGGCCGAGGCCGCCGAGCTGGTCCCGCCGCGCGAGGCGTGGGTGGACTTCCAGCAGGACCGCTGAGGTCGCTGCTCCGTCGCGGGCAGCCGGTCAGCGACCGTTGTCGCTGAAGTGCTGGTAGTCCTTGAGCGTCTTCCAGTCACCGCCCCACCGCCAGCCCTCGGCGGCGAAGGCGCGGACGACGACGTCGCCGGGCTTGATCATTCCCCGCACGGCCTGGGTGCGGTCGACGTACCGCTTCGCGGTCGCCGGCTGGACCACGGAGCCCTTGATGTAGGGGTTGACCAGCGGGTTGACGTCGATCGCCGCGCCCTCGCCGTGCCGCCCGGGCCGGCAGTTGAAGCCCGAGGTGTTGTTGGCGCGCATGCTCGCCTCGTCGCTGCCGCCGTAGGCGCTGGCGGGGACGACGCGCTCCACGGGGAACCGGGCGGCGTACAGGCGCTAGAAGACCCGCTGCGTCACCCCGACGTATTGCTTGTTCATGACGATCACGCCGTCGTAGGCCCGGCCGTTGCCGCCGACGTACCGGACGGTGATCTGGCGCAGGTCCTTCGGCGCGACGGCGCAACCAGGACGCCAGGACGCGCCGAGCTCCTCGCGCGTGACGGTGCGGACGCTCGTGCGGTAGGCGGGGAGCGCAGCGGCGGCCCGCGCGCTCGCCTGCTGCGCGACGACGCCGGTGCCCGCCGCGGGCGCGGCCGACGCCGGGCCGGCGAGCCCGCCCGCGAGCAGGACCAGGGCGGCAGCCGCGAGGGCGCGGCGTGCTCGGGGGCTGACGGCCATGGTGGTGCCTCCTCGTCGGGCGCGGCGTGCGGCGTCGCATGTGCTGAGGCACGCCTCGGCAGCCACGGCGTCGGCCTTGAGGCCGCTGACTTAGTCAGGCGGCCGGGCCGGGTCTCGTCGTAACCATCGACGCACTGGGCGGCGCCGACCTGACTCCGTCTTTCGATGAGTCGCCGTTCGCGCTCGGTCGCCCGTACGGGCCTACCAGGCGGACAGCCGGGCGCGGCTGCGGTCCTCGGTGGCCACCAGGGTGTCGAGCAGCCGCTCCTGCAGCTCGGTGCGCTGCGGCGCGTGTGCCGGTACGTCCCAGAGGTTCTGCAGCTCGTGCGGGTCGTCCTGCAGGTCGTAGAGCTCGCCGGTCCGCGGGCGCGACGAGGCCGGGTCCCCGTGGTGGACCACCAGCTTCCAGCGTCCTTGCCGGTACATGCTGACGTGGACCGGAGGGTCGTAGCTCTGGCCACTGTCCCGGTAGTGCGAGACAGCCCAGTCCCTCCACGGAGATGTCTCGTCCTCCAGCAGAGGGACGAGCGATTCGCCCTGATGGATCGGCGAGGCCGGCAGGCCAGCGGCCTGCAGCAGGGTCGGTGCGAGGTCGACCCATTGCACCAGCTGCTCGCGACGTCCCGGGACGGCCGTGCCCGGCCATCGCACGAGGAGGGGTACGCGCACTGCGCACTCGTACATGAAGGGGCCCTTGAGCATGAGCTGGTGGTCGCCGAGCATCTCGCCGTGGTCGCTCGTGAAGAGGACCACGGTCTCGTCCGCGAGCCCCTCCTCGTCGAGCGTGGCGAGGATCCGCCCCACCTCGGCGTCCACCTGGGTGACCATGCCGTAGTAGGCGGCGCGCACGTCCTGGATCTCGTCGGCGGTGTACTCCAGGAAGCCCTTGGCCGCCCCGGCGTAGGACCTCTCCGAGGCCTCGCGCTGGATCGGCGGCTTGTCCCGCAGCTCGCCCGGCCGCGTCACGGGGCGCGAGAGCGCCTCCGCGTCGTACGCGTCGCGGTACTCCGAGGGCGCCCCGAAGCCGTGGTGGGGGTCGAAGAAGTTGGCCACGAAGCAGAAGGGCTTGTCCGCGTCGCGAGAGGTCCGCAGGTAGTCGATCGTCTCCTCTGCCACCCAGTGGCTGTAGTGGACCTCGGACGGCAGCGTGTCCCAGGAGTGCTCGCCCTCGCCGCTGCGCACCCGCGCGTAGGTCTCCGGGTCCGTGGCCTGCAGCCAGCGGTGGTAGGCGTTCTCGGACGAGCCCGGGTAGGGGTCGTGGGCCCAGCGGAAGACGCGGAAGCCGTCGTCCAGCCGCGGCTCGGACCGCCCGCCCCAGCACGCCCCGAGGTGGAGCTTGCCGACGAGGCCGCAGTCGTAGCCGGCGTCGGCCAGGGTCTTCGTGAACAGCTCGTGGGTCGGCGCGAGGTCGACGCCGTTCGCGTGCAGCCCGTGGCTCGGCACGTACTGCCCCGTCATGAGGCTGGCGCGGGACGGCGAGCACACCGGGTTCTGCACATAGCAGCTCTCGAAGAGGACGCCCTGCTCGGCGAGGCGGTCGAGGTTCGGCGTGCTGATCTCGTCGTTGCCGTAGGCGCCGAGGGCGTCGAAGCGTTGCTGGTCGGTGCAGAGGACGAGGATGTTGGGCCTGCTGCTGCCCGTCGTGGTCGTGTGGTCGGTGGTCTGCTGGCTCATGACTTGACCGCTCCTGCGATGCCGTCGAAGAAGTAGCGCTGGAGGAAGAGGAAGAGCAGGACGATGGGCAGGAGCGACAAGGTGGCCGCCGCCGCCATGCCCGGCCAGTCCGTCGAGTTCTGGCCCACGAAGGCCTGCATCCCCACGCTGAGGGTGCGCAGCTCGGGCCGGCTGAAGGTGAACACCAGGGGGAGGAAGAAGGCGTTCCACACCGCCAGGAAGGTGAGGACCACGACGGTCGCCGTCACGGGCCCGGCGAGCGGCAGCATGACGCGGAAGAAGGTCGTGAAGAAGCCCGCGCCGTCCACGCGCGCCGCCTCCTCGAGCTCTCGCGGGATGCCTCGGAAGTAGCCCATGTAGAGCAGGACCGCCGCCACGTGCCCGCCGCCCGCGAGCGCCAGGACCATCCCCGACAGCGAGTTGAGCAGCCCGAGCGACTGCGACACCTCGAGCACGGGGATGATCGTGTAGCCCGCGGGCACGAAGAGCGTGACGACGAGGATTCCGAGCACCGCGCGGTGCCCGATGAAGCGGTACCGCGCCAGCACGTAGCCGGCCATCGCGCAGCGGACGACGACGATGGCCACGGTCGCCAGGGTCACGATCGCCGTGTTGAGCAGGTAGGAGCGGAAGTCCGCGTCCACCCAGGCCCGCGCGTAGTTGTCCCAGCGCAGCTCCTCGGGGACCAGCGAGAGCCCCGCGGTGAAGACCTCCAGCTGCTCCTTGAGCGAGGCCGACAGCACCCACGCGAAGGGGTACAACCACCCAGCGGCGACGACCAGAAGTCCAGCGGCCGCGAGCCACGGGCCGAGCCGACGTCGGCGGCGGGCTCGCCCGGCGCGCCGGTCACCGTGGGCTGCTCGACCCTCGACGGATCGTTTGCCCGCGCCCGCGCCACGGAGGTCCGCGGCGCTCACGCCCCGGCCCGCTTCCGTGCGGCGCGGACGCCCAGCAGCTGGACGGCGGCCACGACCAGCAGGAGGACGCCGAGGATGACGGCTGCCGCGGACGCGTAACCGAGCTGCGGCGTCGCGGAGTCGAAGGCCCAGCGGTAGATGTACAGCTCGATGACCTCGGTGGCGAAGAAGGGGCCTCCACCGGTCATGGTGAGCATGAGGTCGAAGATCTGCAGGTTCTGCTCGATGGTCAACAGGGTGATGATGACGAGGAAGGGCAGCAGCAGAGGGAAGAGGATGTAGCGGTACACCTTCCACGACGAGGCGCCGTCGATGCGCGCGGCCTCGACCAGGTCGCGCGGCACCGTCTGGAGCGCGGCGAGCCAGTAGATCATCGTGATGCCGACCCACTTCCAGGTGTGCACGGCCATGACCGTCCAGAGCGCCGTCTCCGCCGAGCCGAGGAAGTCGATCCCGGAGTCCACCAGGCCGCTCTCGGTCAGGGCGAGGTTGACGGGCCCGCTGGCGGGGTCGAAGACCAGCTGCATGACCACGCCGACGATGGCCGTCGTCGTGACGACGGGCAGGAAGAAGGCCGTGCGGAAGAAGCGGCGCAGAGGCAGGCGCGGGCTGTTCAACGCCAAGGCCAGGACGAGGCCGAGCCCGACGCGGAGGGGAACGGTCACAGCCATGAACAGCAGCGTCAGCAGGACCGAGTCCTGAACAGCGGGTCCGCCAGTGCGTCCGCGTAGTTCTGGACACCGATGAATGTCCGCGGCGCGCCGAAGCCGGACCAGGAGGTGAAGGAGTACCACCAGCTCGCGACGACGGGCCACAGCGTGTAGACGCCGTAGAGCGCGGCCGTGGGCACGAGGAATAGGTAGAGCCACCGGTCCCCCCACAGCCGGCGCAGGCCTCGAGGACTCGTCCGCCGCGTCGGCGCGTCCCCCGCTGTGCGAGGCGGTGCCGTGGCCGTCATGACCGGTAGTCCTCGGCGGTGAAGTCCTGGCCTGCGCTCCAGCGGGGGAAGGACCAGTCACCCACGCCGACGTCGCCGCCGACCTCGTCTATCGCAGCCTGGCGGGTAGTGGTCATCTGGTCGCTGAGCTGGCGCAAGGCGCCTCGGACGTCGCCGACCTGCCCGCTGAAGACGCCCTGGACGATGGCGCCGAGGCCTGGCTCCACCGCGCGCATCCGCGCCTCGACCTGGCCGACCAGCGGGTTCTTCGCCTGCGGCGTCGGACCCAGGAAGACCTGCTCCTGGTAGTAGGCGACTGCCTGCTGGTAGGAGGGGTGGGCGTCCGAGCCCTCCACGGTCGAGAGGTCCAGTGGCGGCTGGTCCATCGCGGCCGCCAGGCCGGACTGGTACTCCTCGCCGGCGAAGAGCTGTAGCAGCTCGGACGCCGCGTCGACCTTGTCGGAGAAGGAGGACACCCAGAAGGTGCCTCCTGACGCCGGCCGGGTGAGGACCGGTGCGGCCCCGTCGGGGGTGGGGACCGGGCCGACGGCCAGCTGGTCGAGGACGTCGGGGAAGTCGTTCGCCACGGCGCCTGCGCAGTACGGGCCGTCGAGGAAGAAGACGGAGCCCGCGGCCGCCCACCGGGCCCTCCCGGCGCGGGCGTCCAGGGAGGTGCTCGCGGGGAAGAGCGTGCCGTCCTGCTGGAAGGAGAGAAGGAACTCGATGGCGTCCACGAAGGCGTCGTCGTGGAAGCGGTACTCCCCGGTGGTGAGGTCGACGCCGTCGAGGCTGTTCTCGCGCGAGCCGGGGAAACCGGCCGTCTGCGCCAGCTCGAGGACGAAGGCGCGCATGCGGTCGGGGAAGGCCAGCGGGAGCAGCAGACCCGACGTCCCGCTGCGCTGGGCCCTCCGAGCGGCGGCCCGCAGGTCGTCCCACGACCGCGGGGGGTCGTCCGGGTCCAACCCCGCCTGCTCCGCCTGATCGCGGGTGTACCAGTTCAGCGACTCGTACTGGCGGGCGGAGAAGAGCGGGAAGGTGAGCGTCTGCCCGTCGAAGACGTGCAACCCGTCGACGAGACTGCCGTCGGGGAGCGCGTCCGAGATCGCGCTCGCGTCGACCAGAGGGGAGAACCACCCCTGGTCGCGAAGCGCGACCGGGGGTGCGTTGACCCCGGCGAGGGAGAAGACGTCCGGGAGCTGCCCGCTGCCGAACGCGAGCTGCAGCGCCTGTCCCTGCTCATTGGGGTTGTAGCGCGTGTACTGCACCGACCTCCCGGTCGACTGCTCGAAGCGGGCGAAGGCCTGCGCGTGTAAGTCGCGCAACGGGCCGAACTGGTCCCACCACGTGAGGTCGCCCGCGCCGCCGGTGCCCCCGCCCGGGCCACCGCTGGCGGCCGGACCTCCCCGGGGCCCGCCAGACGCGCCCGACGGCGGCGCGGTGCTGCAGCCCGCGAGCGCGGTGGCGCCGGCGAACGCGCCTGCCCATCGGAGGACGTCCCTGCGGGGAACCTTCTTCTGCGACGTGCCCACGGTCGCCTCCTCGGTCGTCGTCGGTGACGGGCGATCTGGACCCGTGGGTACACGCGGACGGCGCCCACGGGAAGCACGGCAGGCCCTGATGTGACGAGTTCCGTGGTGACCTGGACAGAATGTCGTCCAGACCTTGACGCTTTGCGAGGGAGCCCACTACTCGTGTCCCGTGGCCGACCGTCCGCAACGTCCGCGGGCCTCTCCCCGCACCGTCCACGAGGAGCAGGTCCTCGGGCACCTGCGCCGGTCCGGGCGCGCCAGCAGGGCCGATCTGGGACTCGCTCTGGGCCTCTCGCGCTCCACCGTCTCGGGTATCACGGCCGAGCTCGTGGCACGGGGCAGCGTCGTCCCCCTGCGGCGCTCCCAGGCCGCGGACGGCGACGGTCCGCAGCGCGTGGGCCGCCGCCCCCAGATGCTGGCCCTCAACCCGCGGGCAGGGCTCTTCGCCGGCGTCGACCTCCGGTACACCCGGACGAGCGCGGTCGTGGTCGACGCGGCCCACGACGTCGTGGCGTCGACCTCGCGAGCCTGCCCGTCCGCGACGAGCTGGGACGAGCGGCTGCGGCACGCGGCCGCCCTCGTCGACGAGCTCCTTCGCGCCGGAGGGACGGGCTGTGCGGCCCGGGAGCTGCGCGGCCTCGGGGTCGGCCTCACCGGCACGGCGGTTTCGGTGCCGCGCGTCGTCACGGGTAGTCGGGAGGCGCTCGAGCACCGCTTCGCCGTCCCCGTCCGGCTCGGCAACAACGCACGCCTCGCGGGCCTCGCCGAGGTCGTCTGGGGAGCGGCGCGGGGCACGGACGACGTGCTCTACGTCCGGTTCTCGACCGGCGTCGGCGGGGCGGTGGTGCTCGACGGACGCATGCGGGCAGGGACGACCGACTCGGCCGGCGAGATCGGCCACGTCTGCCTCGACCCGCACGGCCCGCCGTGCCGCTGCGGTGGCCGAGGCTGCCTGGAGTCCTTCACCAGCCTCCCGCGCCTGCTGGCGGCGGCGGGCCAGCCGCACCTGCCCGCCCTGCTCGACGCGTCGGACCGCGGGGACGTCCGCGCCGCCCGCGTCGTGGCGGACGCGGGCGCCCGCATCGGCCTGGCGCTCGCCGGGGCGGTGACCGTCCTCGACGTCCCCCGGGTCGTCATCGGCGGCGAGCTCCTCGAGCTGGGCGAGCACCTGCTCGACCCCGTCCGCAAAGAGCTGGCGCGCCACCTTCGCGCCCCGTCGCTGGCGGCGGTGGAGGTGGGCGCCGTGGCGCTGCTGCTGCACGACCCCGCCATCAGCCTTCTCGCGACGTCGCGTCCCAAGACGCTCGACCGCCCGACGGCTGGTTCCAGCGACCCCCTCTCCCGCGGAGCCCCCTCCACGGAGTCCCCTCGGGAGGAGCCCGGCTTCGCTCTGGGCGCCCGTGAGACCGCCGACACCCGCCGACCAGGGAGCTGACCCCGTGCGCCGCGACGTCCTCCTCTTCCTCACCGACCAGCACCGCAAGGACACGCTCGGCGCCTACGGCGGCCCGGGCGCGCAGACGCCCACCCTCGACGCGCTCGCGGCGCAGGGCACGACCTTCGACCGCTTCTACACGCCGACCGCCATCTGCACGCCGGCGCGGGCGAGCCTGCTGACGGGCGCGGCGCCCTTCCGGCACCAGCTGATCGCCAACCACGAGCGAAGCATCGGATACCCCGTCGACCTCGCCGAGGACCAGTACACCTTCGCCGAGGACCTGCGGGAGGCCGGCTACCACCTCGGCCTCGTCGGCAAGTGGCACACGGGCAGCCGGCGCCGGGCCGCCGACTACGGCTTCGACGGTCCCGACCTCGAGGGCTGGCACAACCCCGTCGACCACCCCGAGTACACGGCCTGGCTGGCCGATCATGGCCTCCCGCCGTACGCCATCACCGACGAGGTCCGCGGGACCTTCCCGAACGGCGCCCCGGGCAACCTGCTGGCGGCGCGGCTGCAGCAGCCGGCCGAGGCGACCTTCGAGCGATTCCTCTCCGAGCGCGCCATCGGCCTGCTGCGGACCTACGCCGCGGACCGCCACGAGAGCGGCCGGCCGTTCTACCTCGCCACCCACTTCTTCGGCCCGCACCTGCCGTACATCCTCCCGGCCGAGTACTACGACCTGCACGACCCCGACGACGTCGTCCTGCCGGCCTCGACGGCGGAGACCTTCGCCGGCAAGCCGCCCGTGCAGGCGGCCTACTCGGCGCACTGGACCTTCGACACGCTCGGCGACGACGTCTCCCGCCAGCTCGTCGCCGCGTACCGCGGCTACGTGACGCTCGTCGACCACGAGATCGGGCGCGTGCTCGACGCCGCCCGCGAGCTCGGCGTCCTCGACGACGCCGTCGTCGCCTTCTCCGCCGACCACGGCGAGTTCACCGGGGCGCACCGCCTGCACGACAAGGGCCCGGCGATGTACGAGGACATCTACTGCATCCCCGGCGTCGTGCGGGTGCCCGGCGCCCCGGAAGGACTGCGCAGCAGCCGGTTCGCCTCGCTGACGGACCTCACGGCGACCGTGCTCGACGTCGCCGGGCTGGACCCCTCCCGGGCCGTCGACGGCCGCTCCCTGCGACCGCTCGTCGAGGGGGAGGACGGCGCACAGCTGGACCCGCCGTGGCGCGAGGACCTCGTCGCGGAGTTCCACGGGCACCACTTCCCGTACCCGCAGCGGATGCTCGTCACCGACCGCTACAAGCTCGTCGTCAACCCCGAGTCGGTCAACGAGCTCTACGACCTCGAGGCGGACCCGGACGAGCTGCAGAACCGGTACCGGCACCCGGAGATGGCCCGCGTCCGCGACGACCTCCTGCGCCGGCTCTACGAGCAGCTGCGGGCGCGCGGCGACAACTTCTTCCACTGGATGACGTCGATGTACCCCGTGGGCGCCAAGGACTTCGACACCTCGCTCAGCGCCTTCGAGGGCGGCACCCAGCACCCGGGGCCGCGGTCGACCACCCCTGCGATCCCCGGGAGTCCCGAGACCGCCGAGGTGAGTGCATGAACCCCCTGGACGTCCCCAGCGCTCTCCGCCGCCCCCCGGGCAGCTTGTCCCGGCGCGGCTTCCTCGGCCTCGCCGGGGCCGCCGCCGGCACGGCCGCTCTGACCTCCTGCGGCGCCTCGATCGACTCCGCCGGCGTCCGCGACCCGGCGCTGGCGACCACGGGCGAGTACGACGGCCCGCCCGTGGACCTCGACTTCTGGAACCCCTTCACGGGCGGCGACGGGCCGACGATGGCCCGCCTGGTGCAGCAGTTCACGGACTCCCACCCGTCGGTCCGGGTGCGCACCACCTCGCTGCTCGCCGACGACATGTACGCCAAGGTCCTGCCGGCGGTGGCGGCCCAGGAGGGCCCGCAGGTCGCGATCATGCACCTGGACCAGCTGCCCACCTACGCCCTGCGCGGCACCATCGTGCCCCTCGACGACGCCGTGGCGGCGGTGGGCCTCACCGCCGACGACTACGTCCCGGGCGCCTTCGCGCAGGCCGTCTACCGCGGGCAGCGCTGGGGGCTGCCGCTCGACGTCTTCAGCATGGGCCAGTACTGGAGCCGGTCGGCGTTCGCCGCCGCCGGTCTCGAGGGTCCCGTCGACGGGACCCGCTTCGCCGAGGACATGGCGGCGCTGCAGGACTCCGGTGTGGAGAGCCCGCTCTGGGTGACGCCGGGAAGCTGGCAGCTCTTCGTCTCCCTCCTGACCCAGTTCGGAGGCTCGCTCTTCGACGCCGACGGTCGGCGCGCGACCTTCGGCTCGGACGCCGGGGTCGAGGCCCTCGCGTGGATGCGGGGCCTCGTGACGGACGGCGTGAGCCCCCAAGGGGCCGTCGACGCGCGAGCCCCCTTCAAGAACGGCTCGGCGGCCCTGCTGGCCGACCTGCCGGCGGCCGTCCCCGACCTGCAGGACACCGCCCCCGACCTCGACTGGGGCCTGGCGCCGCTGATGACGGTCGGGCAGCGGCCCGCCACCTTCGCCAACTCCCACCACTTCGTGCTCACCGACCAGTCGCAGGCGGACGAGCGGACGGCGCACGCGGCCCTGACCTTCGTCACCTGGATGTCGCGCAACGCGACGCTGTGGGCCGAGGCCGGCAACACCCCCGCGGCGGCGACGGCACGGGCCTCCGCGGCGTTCCAGGGGTCGCGGCAGGCAGTGCTGGCCTCTGACGACGTGCTCGACACCTTCTCCTACCTGCCGCTCGTGCCCAGCTCGCGCGACGTCGCCGCCAACAGCTACCAGCGCGCCGTCGCCCAGGTCGTGCTCGGCCAGGCCGAGCCCGCGGCAGCGGCCGACTTCGCCCAGCGCACGGCGCAGGCCCAGCTGGACGACCTCAACCGGCTCTACGGCATCTGAGCCGTCGAGCACCACGCCCTCGAACGACCCACCCTCTCGGGCGGCCGACCGTCGCCCCCCAACGACACCGAAGGAGGCCCCCGTGACGACGACGTCCGTCGGGGCACCGCCCCCGAGCGTCGAGGCGAGCAGCAGGGGCGTCGCCGCGAGCCCCGTCCGCCGCCACGGATCGCGCGCCACCCCGTACCTGTTCCTCCTCCCGTTCTTCGTGGTCTTCACGACCTTCGTGCTCGTGCCGATCGGCGTCGGTGCGTGGGCGAGCCTGCACCGCTGGAGCCTCGGCCTGCCGGGCCGCCCGCTCGTCGGCCTGGAGAACTACGCCCGGCTCTTCGACGGCAGCGAGGTCCTCTCCGTCGAGTTCTGGGGCGGCATGCGGGCCACGGCGATCTTCACCGTGGCGTCCGTGCCGCTGCTCGTCGTCGTCCCGTTCGCCGTGGCGATGCTGCTCAACCAGAAGTTCCGCGGCCGGACCTTCTTCCGCGCCGTCTACTTCGCGCCCTACGTGCTCGGCGTCGCCGTCGTCGGACTGCTGTGGCGCTACCTCCTCGACGCCCAGCTGGGCCCCGTCAACCAGCTCCTCGCCGCGGTCGGTCTGCCCGGCGACACGCTGTGGACGTCGTCGTTGCCGGCCGGCTGGGTCTCGCTCGTCGGGGTCACCGTCTGGTGGACGCTCGGCTTCAACGCGGTGATCTTCCTCGCCGCGCTGCAGGACGTGCCGACCGAGCTGCACGAGGCGGCGAAGGTCGACGGCGCCGGTGCGTGGCGGCGCTTCGGCGCGGTGACGCTCCCGTCCATGCGCCGGGTGCTGCAGTTCGTCGTCACGATCACCATCATCGCCTCGGCCAACATGTACGGGCAGGCGGCGCTCGTGACCCAGGAGCAGCCGGGGACGGCGACGCGGACGGCCATCGGCTTCATCGCCCAGACCGGCATCCAGGGCTTCGACATCGGCAGCGCGTCCGCGATGAGCATGGTGCTCGCGCTGCTGCTCATGGTGGTCAGCGCCGTCGTGCTGGCCGTCTTCAGCCGCGTCGGCGGGAGCGAGCGATGACCACGACCACTTCCACCCCCACCCCCGGCGGCCCGGTCGGCGCCCGCCGGGCCGACGCGCCCGCCGCTCGCCGTCGCCGGGTGCGTCCCGACCGCGTGCTGCTGTGGACGGCGCTCCTCGTGCTGTCGCTCGTGTTCGCCCTGCCGCTGCTCGTCATGGTCTCCACGTCGTTCAAGTCGGCCGCCGAGGCGAACAGCCTGGACTTCACGGCGCTCCCGCTGGAGCCGACCCTGGACGCCTACCGCGCGGTGCTCACCGACGTGCCCGTCCTGCGCTGGTTCGTCAACAGCACGCTCGTCGCGCTGATGCACAGCGCACTCGTCGTCGTGCTCGCCACCACGGCGGCGTACGCCTTCGCGCGCATGGAGTTCCGCGGCAAGCGCCCGCTGTTCGCGCTCGTCCTCGCCACGATGTTCGTGCCCGCCGTCATCCTGCTCATCCCCAACTTCCTCGTCGTCAACGAGCTGGGGTGGCTCAACAGCTACGCCTCGCTCGTCGTCCCCGGCGCGGCGGGAGGCTTCGGCGTCTTCTTCCTGCGCCAGTTCTTCCTCGGCATCCACCCCTCGATCGAGGAGCAGGCGCGGATCGACGGCTGCGGCTCGTGGCAGGTCTTCGTGCGCATCGTGCTGCCGCTCGCCGGGCCGGCCGTCGCCACGCTCGCCGTCCTGTCCTTCCTCACCAGCTGGAACGACTTCCTCTGGCCCGTCTTCGTGCTCTTCACCTCGGACATGCAGACGCTCCCGGCCGGCCTGGCCCAGCTCCAGAGCGACAACGTCCTGCGCTACGACCTGCTCATGGCGGGCGCCGTCGTCGCCTCGGTGCCCGTGCTGGCGCTGTACGTGGTCGCCCAGCGCTTCATCATCGAGGGAGTGGCGCAGGGCGGTGTCAAGGGCTGAGCCGCCCCTCCCCGTGACCGACCACCCCACCCTGCGACCCCCGGAGGACCCGTGCCCGAGCACGCCCTGATCCGTCTCGCCCGCACGCCCGACGCCCGGCCCGTCAGCGACGACGTGTACGGCCACTTCCTCGAGCAGGCGTTCTTCGGCAACATCGAGGGCGGGGTCTTCGACGAGGGCTCGCCGCTGGCCGTCGGCGGCGACGGCCCCCTCGCCGGCTGCCGCGCGGACGTCATCGAGGCGTGCCGAGAGCTGCGCCTGCCCGTCGTGCGCTGGCCCGGCGGCAACTACACCTCGGCCGCGTGGTGGCAGGACGGCACCGGCCCCCGCGACGAGCGGCCGCGGCGCCTGGAGCTCGCGTGGGGCTCAGAGGAGTCCAACCGCTTCGGGACGCCGGAGTTCCTCGCCTGGTGCGAGGCCGTCGGGACGACGCCCTACCTGGCCCACTCCGCGCGCAGCGTCGACGACGCCGTCCGCTGGGTCGAGTACGTCCGCTGGGCCGGGGACACGGCCATGACGCGTCGCCGGGCGGCGGACGGCCACCCCGCGCCGTACGACGTCCCGTGGTGGGGCGTCGGCAACGAGGTGTACGGCGACTGGCAGATGGGCCACCGGTCCGTCGAGGAGTACGTCGCCGACGCCCTCGAGCACGTCCGCTTCATGCGTGCGGTGGACCCGGCGGCCAAGTTCGTCGCCGTCGGGCACGAGGACCGCGAGTGGACGCGCCAGGTGGTCGAGGGTCTCGGCGGCGACGTCGACCTCGTCTCGCTGCACCTGTACGGCGCGAGCACGCACCTGACCGGGGCCACGCGCGAGGAGTTCGACGCCGTCGTCGCGCAGCCGCAGTTCGTCGAGGACGCGATCTGGGACCAGTCGGAGACGATCCGCCGGGCACAGGCCGGGCGCGAGCGGCCCCTCGGGATCGCCATGGACGAGTGGAACATCCGCCACCTCGAGCCCGCGGGCTGGCCGGAGCCGCAGCCGGGCGACGACGGCGGCGTCGCCCCCCGGGACATCTCGGCAACTGGCCGCAGGGGGTGGAAGGTCAACCGCTACAGCCCGCGGACCCTCGCGGACGCGCTCTTCCACGCCGGCGTCTTCCACGCGGTTCACCGCGCCTCGCAGCTGCCCGTGCCTGTCGCGATGGCCAACACCGTGAACCTCGTCAACGCCAACGGGCTGATCGCCGTCCGGCCGGAGGGCCTGGTGCGCACCGCGACCTACTGGGTGTGGGACCTGTACCAGAACCGCGCCGGCCGCCACCCGCTGCGCGCCGAGGTCTCCGGGCCGTCGCGGACCGCCCGGTTGCGCCTCGGCGACGACCGGGTCGGCGGCGTTTTCCGGACCCGCCCGGCGACGGTGGGGACGCTGGACGTCTCGGCGACGACCGACGCCGACGGCCGGGTGCTGCACCTGGCTGTCGTCAACCGCAGCGCCGACGAGCACGTCACCGCGCGGCTCGAGCTCCAGGGCGGCGGCCTGCCCGCGACCGCCGTGGCGCACGTCCTCGGGGCCGGCGGCGACGACCTGTTCGCCGTCAACACCCTCGACCGGCCCGACGCCGTGCGCACCGCGGACCCGGTCGAGGTGCCGCTGCGGGACGGGACCCACACCTTCCCCGCGCACTCGGTGACGCTGCTCGACGTCGACCTGGGGGGTGGGCTGCGCGGGTGAGGGCCTGAGCCACGCACCGGACCCGCTCGGCCGGGCTGCTGCGCCCGGGCTCACACGGACGGGCTCATACGGCCCGGTGCACCACCCGCCCGCCCTGGACCACGGTGCGGAGGCTCTCGCCCGGCCGCGCGAGCACGGTGACGTCGGCGAGCGGGTCGCCGTCGACCACGAGCAGGTCGCCGAGCGCGCCGGGGGCGAGGACGCCGATCTCGCCCTCGCGCTGCAGCAGCCGGGCGGCCGTCGTCGTCGCGGAGGCGAGCACCTGCGCCGCGCTCTGCACCTGCGCGCGGATGGCGATCTCCTCGCTCTGGTGCACGTGCATGCCGCCGAGCAGGTCCGTGCCGAGGACGACGTCGACGCCGGCGCGGGTCGCGCGGTCCAGCGCGTCGAGCCCGGCCTCGAGGACGGTGGCGACCTTGGCGACGCTCCCCGGCGGCAGGCCGTGCGCGGCGCCCTCGCTCGCGAGGTGCTGGTAGGTCACGAGCGTCGGGACGAGGAAGGCCCCGTGCTCGAGGAAGAGGTCGAGGCACTCGTCGTCGACCAGGTTGCCGTGCTCGATGCCCCGCACGCCGAGGCGCAGCGCCCGCTTCACCGAGCGGGCCGTGTAGGCGTGCCCGGTGACGTACCGGTTCTGCGCGGTCGCCTCCTCGACGACGGCGCGGATCTCGTCGTCGCTGCTCTGCGTCGAGTCGATCCGGTCCGTCGGTGACGCGACGCCCCCGGAGAGCATGAGCTTGATGTGGTGCGCTCCCGTCCGCAGCTGCTCGCGCGCAGCCAGGCGGAACGCGTCGGCGCCGTCGACGACGCGGGCCAGGCCCGAGCTGCACGAGGTGTCCAGCGCCGCCGAGCGGCCGGGCGCACGCCCGTCGCCGTGGCCGCCGGTCTGGCTCAGCGCCTTCCCGCCGAAGAACAGGCGCGGGCCGGGCAGCAGCCCCTCCGCGACGGCGGCGGCCAGGCCGTGGTCGGCGCCGCCGACGTCCCGCACGCTCGTGAAGCCGCGCTGCAGCATCCCCGCCATGATCCGGCCCGCGTGGGCCGTGACGTAGGCCGGCGACCACTCCGCCTGGGAGGACAGGTCCGCCGTCGCCGCCGTCACGTGCACGTGCGCGTCGACGAGGCCCGGCATGACCGTGCGTCCGCCCGCGTCGAGCTCCTCCGCCCCCGGCGGCGCGACGACCTCGTCGCCGCCGACGGCGGTGACGCGCCCGTCCTCGACCAGGACGCGCGTCGCGCCGGTGTAGGCGCCGGCGCCGGTGTCGAGCACGCGTCCGCCGGTGACGAGCAGGGTGGGGGTGCGGGTGTCGTCGGCCACGGCTGGGCGTCCTCTCCTCGTGCGTGCCGCCACCTCACGGCTCGCGCCGCCCCGGCGGCGGCCGGGCGGTGCCAGCATGGCGCGTCCCCGGCGCCGCGCACCTGCCCGCCGCCGACCCCGCCACCCGCCCGGAGGTCCCGTGAACGCCGTCCACGTCACCGTGCTCGTGGTCTACCTCGTCGTCATGGTCGGCATCGGCGCGTGGTTCAGCCGCCGCAGCCAGGTCGCGGGGTCGGACGACTACATGTTCGCGGGGCGCCGGCTGCCGCGGCCCGTCCTCGTCGGCACGCTGCTGGCCACGTGGGTCGGCTCGGGCACGATCATCGGCGGCGCCAACTTCGCCTACACCTACGGGCCGTTCGCCTCGATCTTCTTCTTCGCGGGGACGCCGGTGGGGATCCTCGTGCTCTTCCTCATCGCCGGGAAGATCCGGGAGGCGGCGAAGCGCACGGTGCCGGAGCTGCTCGAGGCCCGCTTCGGGACGTCGACGCGGATGGTCGCCGCCGCGATCACGCTGCTCGCGTACGTCGGGATCGTCGCGTACCAGTTCACCGGCGGCGGGTACATCCTCAGTCTCATCACGCCGCTCAGCACGGGGCAGGGCACGATCATCACCGGGCTGCTCATCGCCTTCCTCGCCGTCGGCGGCGGGCTGCTGTCGGTGGCGTGGACGGACGCGCTGTCGGCCCTCGTCATCGTCGTGACGCTCGTCGTCGCGCTGGGCTACGTCTTCGTCCAGGACGTCGGCGGCCTCGGCAGCTACGCCGACCAGCTCGCCGCGCCGATGCTCACGCTCACCGGCGGGCTCTCCCCGCTGCAGCTGCTGGGCTACTTCCTGCCGCTGTTCCTGCTGATCCTCGCCGACCAGAACATGTACCAGCGGCTCGCCGCGGCGCGGGACGCCGGCACGGCGCGGAGCTCGACGGCCGGCTTCTTCTTCGGGAGCTTCCTCGTGACGGTGCCCGTGACGCTGCTCGCGTCGGCGTCGTCCTTCCTGCTGCCGGGCATCGAGCCGGACACCGCGGTGCTCTCGCTCGCCGCGGAGGGCTACACGCCGGCGCTCGTCGGCGGCCTCATCCTCGCCGGTGCCTTCGCCTTCATCGTGACGACGGGCTCGTCGTTCCTGCTCTCCAGCGCGGGCAACGTCGTCTACGACCTCTACGCGCGCTTCGCCCGCACCGAGCCGTCCGACCGTCGACGCCTCGGCGTCCACCGCCTGTCGGTGCTCGGGATCGCGGTGCTCGCGTACGTCCTCGGGCAGTTCTTCCCCTCGGTCCTGGCCCTGCAGGTGTACGCGTACACCGTGTACGGCGTCGCGATCGCGCCGGCCGTGTTCGCGGTGCTCTTCTGGCCGCGGGCGACGACGGCGGGGGCGCTGTCGTCCATGGTCCTCGCGACCGTGACGACGGTCGGGTGGGAGACCGCCGGGCTCTCGGACCAGGTCAACGCCGTCATCGTCTCGCTGCCCGTGTCCGTCGTCGCGCTCGTCGTCGTGAGCCTGCTGACCGGGAGGACGACGCAGGAGCCCGACCGACGAGGCCAGACGTCCGGCGCCGGCTGACTCCTCGGTCGCCTCAGACCCTCACGACCGCCGGGCCTCCCGCCCCGGCGATGGCGTCGAAGTCGTCGTCCTGGGTGACGACGTCCATGTCGTTCGCCGCGGCCACGGCGGCGATCCACAGGTCGTTCACCTTCGCCCGCCGGCCCTGCTCGGCCAGGACGACGCGCAGCTGCGCCCAGCGACGGGCGGCCTCCGCCGTCACCGGCAACGGCTCGACGAGGGAGGCGACGTCCAGCGTCGACATCCGGCGGGCGCGGGTCGCCGTGTCCCGCGCGGCGAGGACGCCGGCGTGCAGCTCGGCCACGGTGATGACGCTCACCGCCGTCTCCTCCGGGAGCGCCGACGTGTCGAGCGGACGGCCGCTCTCCCGGGCGACGAAGACGCTCGTGTCGAGGACGGCGCGCCGGCTGACCGGTCCGCTCGACGCCGCGTGACCGCTCACCGCGCGTCCAGGTCGTCGGTGGTCTCCCCGGCCAGGCGCGACAGGTCCTCGGTGAGACCGGCGTCCGCCTGCCGGGAGCCGAGGAGGTCCACGACGTCGGCCCGGGAGAAGAGCTGCGCGCGCCCGGTGCGGACCGGGCTGATCTCGGCGACGGGGCGCCCGTTGACCGTGACGGTGACCGAGGTGCCGCCGGCGACCTGGCGCAGCACCTCGGCCGTGTGGTTGCGCAGGTCGCGGGAGGCGACGGTGGTCATGTGCGCGAGCGTAGCCGTCCTGCCACACCGCGACGTGGGGTGAGCGACCGACGCCGTCGCCGGGGGCGTGGCGGTCACCGTCGCGGTGCCTCCCAGGTGGCCACGTCGGTCCAGGACGGCGACGTCACGACGACGACGCCGTCCTCCGCCTCGTCGTGCGGCATCGGGACGGCGACGACGACGAGCGCGCGCCGTCGTCCCTCGGGGCCCGACTCGAGGTAGGTGGCGACGTCGTAGGAGCTCGACCGCTCGGGGTACCAGCTCGAGTAGCTCCTCCCCGCGGCCGAGACGACGGCGACGTCGCCGTCGTCGACGACCGGCACCCAGCCGCCGCCGTCGTAGGGGGCCTCGAGCTCCACGAGGACGAGGTCGGGGAGGTCCTCGACGTCCTCGCGCAGCCAGTCCATGCCCTCGAGCCGCGCCGCGACGTCGGCGGGATCCGTCCGCACCGCCACGACCGCGACGTCATCGCCCTCCAGCACGGCGGTGGCGCCGAGGGGTCGGGCGCTCGCACGGAAGGCGGCGAGCAGGTCGGCAGGCAGCCTCTCGGCGGGCTCCTGCTCCTGCGTCGTGGTGGCGACGGCCTCCCCGAGCTCCGGCGGGCCGAGCGGCAGCACGACCGACGCGGTCGCGACGGCCCCCGCCACGGCCGCGCTGACGACGCCGCCGGCGCCGAGGAGCACGACGTCGGCGGCGCGGGCGCGCGACCGGACGAGGGCGACGACGCCCGCCGCGACGGCGGAGGTGCCGAGCACGGCGACCAGGGCGAGCGGCAGGAGGTGGTGCAGCAGGAGGCTCGCGAGCGCCGCGGCCGCGACCGCGGCGAGCCCCGACCCGAACGACGCGACGGCCGGCACCCGGCCGCGGTGGCACCGACCGCGGGACGGCGCCGCACGGTGCCCCTGCCCCTGCCCCTGCCCCTGCCCCTGCCCCTGCCCCTGCCCCTGCCCCTGCCCCTGCCCCTGCCCCTGCCCCTGCCCGGGGACCGGGACGACCTGCGGCGTCGTGGCGGCCGGCGGGGAGGTCGGACGGGCGGTCGGCGGCGCGAAGGCGTCGAGGTGGTCCACGCGGTCCTCCAGGGGCGGGGCGCACCGTCCGGACGGGCGGCGACCCGGCGACGCTAGGAGCGGACGCCCCGGCGCCGCTGCGCTCGTCCACAGGCCCGGGGGCAGCCCACGTGCTGCAGCGCGCACGGCCCGGGCTCCTCCGCGCCTCACGACCGCGGCCCACGCGTCGGGTCCTCCAGCGGCGCGAACCCGCCGGCGACCTCGGGCTGCCGGGCGGAGGCCGGTGACGGCCCACGGTGCGAGGCCGTGCTCGCAGTCGGCTGCCCGGGTCTCACCGCCGGTCGTCGAGGAGGAAGGCGCCGAGCTCGCGCAGGACGCCGAGGTCCGCCGCCTCGACGGCGGCGTACCAGCCGTGCGCTGCTCGCTCGTCCCCCGCCGCTCGGCAGGGGTGTTCCGCGCCGCGCCGGGGGACGGGCCGCCGACCAGGGCGGGGGAGCAGGGAGGCCGTGGCTCCGGCGGACCGCGTGCGGCGGCGCGTGGCCGCGGGGTCCATGACGAGCTCCGTCGCGTCGAGAGCGGGCGGCGGACGGCAGGGGTCGCGGCTCCGGGGGCGACATCCGCGGCTGTGCGCAGAGCCGGCGAGCGAGAGGACGACGGCGCCGACGGGCTCCGCAGGACGGAGACACCGGCGGTGCACGGGCGGTAACCTCCCGCCACCATCCGCAGCGGGCGAGCGGGGACCCGTGATGCTGACCAGCGCCGACCTCCGCGACGCCCTGGACGTCGCCGCCACCGCTGCTGCCTGCCGGTCCATGACGGACGTGGCGGACCACCTGCTCCCGGCGCTGGCACACCTGTGCCGCGCCGACGCGGTCGTGCACCACCAGATCAGCCTGCTGACGCTGGTGGAGGTCGACCTCGCCTGGCCCGCAGGTGTCCTCGCGCTGGACCGGGTCGCCGCCTTCGCCGCCGTGCAGGTCCAGCACCCGCTCATCCGGCACTTCAGCACCGTGGAGGAACGGGGGGCGGTCCGGATCTCCGACCTCGTGCCCCGTCGTGAGTGGCGCTCGTCCCCCGTGTACACCGCCTCGCACCGCGGGTTCGGCGCCGACGACCAGATGTCGACGGTCCTGGGTGCGCGCGACGGCTGCCACCACGCGATGAGCGTGGTCCGGGCGGGCCGGCCGTTCGCGGACCGGGACCGCGACCTCCTGCTGCTGCTGCGGCCGCACGTGGCGGCGGCGGTGCGCACCGGCCTCGCCGACGGGACGCCGTACACGGCCGTCCAGGTCGGTCCGGAGCCGAAGGTCCTCGTGGCCCGGGGCGAGGTGCTGCCCGCGCCGCACGACGACCTGACGCCCCGGGAGTGGCAGGTGCTGGAGCTGGTCGCCACGGGGCTGACCAGCACCCAGGTGGGCCGCCGGCTGGGCATCACCGGGCGCACCGTGGACAAGCACGTCGAGCACCTGCACGCCAAGCTGGGCGCGTCCTGCCGCCTGGACGCCGTCGCGCGCGGACGTGCGCTGCGGCAGCCGAGCTGGTGAGCCTCAGGGGACCGCCGCGGTGAAGGGCTCGTGCCTCCCGTCGTCGACGAGGACGTAGCGGTGGGTGGAGGTCCCGGCCGGCCCGCGGGCGGACGTCGACCGGGTCGGGCCCGCTCGTGGGGTGCGGCGAGGTCGCTGCAGCCCGGTGCCCGCCCCCCTCGGCGCTGCGCAGGTCGACACCCCCGGGCCGGGACGCGCCGGGGTGACGGCTGCTGCCCGCGACCACGACGGCCGGGGGGCGTCTCGGTGTCGTCGTCGAGCGCGTCGATGACGTCGATGTCGGCGTCGCCGCCTCACGTCCTTCCACGCATGGACGTCGACCGTCGGCGGGTGTGGGACAGCCTCCTCGCGGAAGGTCTCCCCGGTGGGTGACGGCCGGCTCCGGCACTGCGGCGCACCGACCTCCGGCCCGCCACGACCGCCCGCTCGGCCGCGGTGACCACCCGTCCGCCGCGGCGGGAGGGGGACGGGGGTCAGCCCGGGCGGGGAGCGCCCGATGAGCCGCGGCATGGAGACCTCCGTGATGCACCCGACGTACCTGCCGTTCAGCGAGGCGCAGGTGCTCGCGCGCCTCGCCACCGTCACCGGTGGGGGAGACCCCGCCGCCCGGCTCGACCACTACCGGCAGCAGCTGGCCGCGTTCGAGGAGGCCGAGGCGCTGCGTCGCGTCCCTCGTCAGCGGGGCCCGCGTCCCGAGCTGCCGATCGAGCGCGACGAGCGCTTCTGGACCACCACCGCTCTCCTGGGCCTGCTGGAGGGCCCCGACCCGGTCGCCGACCTCGTCGCCCTGCTGACCCGCGCCTACGGGCCTGTCCCGCCGTTCGCCGGCTTCGCCTCGTGGTCCGACGCCCTCGGCACCGCGCCCGAGCTCTACCTCGAGGCGCACCTGCCGTCGCCGGCGAGCTACCAGCAGCACCTGCGGGTCGAGCTGCGGCGGCACGTCCTCAGCTGGGCGCAGTACCAGCGCGGCCGCGAGACGACGAGGCTCGAGGGCACGACCACGGCCGACGCCGTCGTCGTCAGCCCCAGCACGGGCGTCGCCGTCGTCGTGGCGGCGAAGGTGCTCTCCGACGTCGCGGCGCACGGCGCCTTCGACGTCGTCCGCAACCAGCTCGCCCGCGTCGTCGACGTGACGCTCGACCGGCACCCGAACCTCGCCGAGCCGGCCCTGCGCGACCGCCGCCCGGACCGCACCTGCGTGCTGCTCCTGACTCCCGAGGTCTTCCGCGACGACCCCACGTCACGCCTCTACGGCCACCTGCACACGGCGTACACGACGCGGCCCGAGACCCTCGCGAAGCACCTCCCGCACCGTCCGGGGCCCGTCGTGCGCGCGGCCGCGTCGCGGCTGGGCTGGGCCACCTGGGAGGACGTCGAGCGGGTGCGTCCCGGCTGCCTGCCGTGGCGGGCGGTGCCCGGCGCCCGCTGACCGTCCGGCCCGACCCGCGCCGGGGAGCCCTCAGGCCCAGGGCTCCCCGGCGACCCGCACGTCCGTCCCCGTGCGCGCGGACTCGCCGATCGCCAGGCCGATCGCGTGGTCCTGGCACGCCTGCGCCAGCGGGTACGGCGGAGGGCCCTCGTCGCGCGCCCACGCGCCCGCGTCGGCGAGCACCTGCGCGACGGCGAGGTCGTCGTCGGACATCCGGGTCCCCGCCCAGGCGTTGCGGTAGACGACGCGTCCGTCGAAGGCGACGGTGTCGAGGTCGACGCCCTCGAGGTCCAGGTCGGTGCCCCGCCGGCGGTACGACAGGTGCGAGGTCACGGGGCTGAGCGGGTCCGCCAGCCGCGTGACCGCGTCGTCGACGACCTCGCCGGCCGAGCCGCGGACGACGACCCGGCGGGCGCGCAGCGGGTTCCACCACTGGTTGTCGGTGAAGTCGTACAGCGCGTGCCGGCCGCCGAAGTCGAGCGTGGCGAGCGTCGTGGTCTGCGGCTGCGGCGTCGCCGAGGGGTCCCAGCCCGCGGGGGAGAGCGGGTCCACGAGGGGTGCGGTGAAGGAGCGGGCGCTGACCACCACGTCCGCCGTCCCCACGTCGAGGAACGCCCGGGCGAGTGCCACCGCGTGGTACAGGTGCGTCGAGCACACCTGCGCGGACGTCACCTCGCCGACGACGCCCTCGCGCAGCAGCGACAGGCGAGCGGCGTGCCCCGGCATCAGCGGGTACTGCTCGGCGACCTGGACCCGTCCGCCGGCGCCGACGTCGGCCCACAGGGAGCGCAGGCCGTCGAGGTCGGGCGCGGGCGGCGTCTCGGCGAGGACCGGCACGCCGGCGTCGACCAGCTCGCGCACGGCGCCCGGCATCTGCGGCCACGGCACCGACGCGACGACGACGTCCGGCCGGTCGTGACGCAGCAGGTCGCCGGTCGTGCGGTGCGTGGCCACGCCCCACTCGCGGGTGACCTCAGCACCCCGCTCGGCGGTCCGGGTGACGACCCCGGTCGCGCGCAGCCGCTCGGGGGCCATCCGCGCCAGGCGCAGGGAGAACCTCGAGCGCCAGCCGCTGCCGACGACCGCAAAGGTGGTGGGGCGACCGACGGGTGTCACCGGAGGGGTCGCCGGGGGTGTCTCGGGAGGGGTCATGGGTCCCAGCCTCCCGCTGCCGCCGCCAGGGCTCAGACGTCCTCGTCCGCGGGGACGGCGAGGTTGTCGGCGACCATCACCCACTCCTCGCCCGGCGGGGCGTGGGAGAGGTCGTCGCCCTCGGGGACCAGCAGGCCCGTCGCCGAGGCGTCCCCGGCCTGCACGCTCGCCACGATGGGACGGTCCCCGGGCCCGGTCGGCGCCCCGCACGCCGACGCCACGGCGGTGGCCTCCTCCACGGCGGCGACGAGGCAGACCGCGCCGAGGTCGCCGACGGCCACCCAGAAGTCACCCTGGGCCGTGCTGGCGAGGTGGCGCGCGGAGTCGGCGACGACCTCCCGCGGCACGAGCTCGCCCTCGAGGGTCGGCAGGGTGTCCTCGGCGTCCTGCGGCTCCGCGAGGACTGGGAAGAGGTCCGTCGCCGAGGGCGGTGAGCACGCGGCCACGAGCAGCAGCACCGGGAGCGCCGCGACCGCCGCTGGGCGTCCTCCTCGTCCCCTCATCACGACCCCTTCGTCGTCGTCCCGGACGTGACCACCGTAGGCGCCCGCCGTGGCGGCCACGAGTCAGCCGTCATCCCCTTCCCCGGAGCAGACATCTGGTCTAGCGTCCCTCGCTGAGCGGAAGACGTCATCGCCGCTCAAGTGACGTGCGCGGCTCGCTCACCGAGCCGCACGACGAGAGGAGCGCCGTGCCCCCGACCCCCGGCACCACCGCCGTGCCGCACGGCTTCGTGCCCGAGTACGAGCACGAGGTCGTCAGCCGCCTGCGGCGGCTCTCGGCCATGGCGGCCGACGGCGGGCTCGACGCGGCGATCCGCCTCGTCGCGGACGGCGTGGCCGCGGGCGGCGTCGTCCACGCCTTCGGCACGGGGCACTCGGAGGCCTTCGCGATGGAGGTCGCCGGCCGCGCGGGAGGGTTGATCCCCACCAACCGCGTCGCGCTGCGGGACGCGGTGCTCCTCGGCGACCACGCGCTCGACGAGCTGTACGGCCGCCCGCCGCTGGAGCGCGACCCCGCCATCGCGGAGGACCTCTTCGCGACGATCCCCAGCCGCGAGGGCGACGTCTTCGTCATCGCGTCGAACAGCGGCGTCAACGGCTCGGTCGTCGGCGTCGCCCTGCTCGCGAAGGAGCACGGCCACCCGGTCGTCGCCGTGACGAGCCTCGAGCACACGGCTCGGGTGCAGCCGAAGCACCCGAGCGGCAAGCGGCTGTCGGAGGTCGCCGACGTCGTCGTGGACAACCTCGCGCCCTACGGCGACGCGACGCTCACCTCGGTGGGCGACGTCGCCGTCGGCGCCGTCTCCTCCCTCACCTGCGCCTACATCGCCCAGCTGCTGACCGTCGGCACCGCGGCGCTGCTCGCCGAGCGCGGGCAGGAGGCGCCGCTCTACGTCTCCGCCAACGTCCCCGGCGGCGACGACCACAACCACGCGCTCGAGGCCCGCTACGGCGAGCGCATCCGCCGAGGCGCCTGACCCACGTCCACCCGCCACCGTCACCCCCGGGTCACCCACCCCCGGCCACCCACCCGGCCGCCGGTCCCGTCCACCGATCCGGCGCGCCGGGCCCCGCAGCAGCGCCGACCGCGCCACCCTCAGCACCGCCCGTGCACCACACCGTCGTGAGAGGACCCACCGTGAGCCCGAAGCCCACCGCCACCCCCGGGGCCAGCAGCCCGCTCCAGCGCCGCGCGTTCCTCAAGGCCGTGACCGCCGGCGCCGTCGTCACGCCCTTCGGCCTGACCCTCGCCTCCTGCGCCGCCGGCGGCAGCGGTCCGGACGAGTCCGGCGGCGGCGGGGCCGCCACCGGTGACGTCAGCTCCGACAACCCCTTCGGCCTGGCGGCGGACTCGAGCGTCGACGTCGTCATCTTCGACGGCGGCTTCGGCACCGACTACGCCGACTACGACGCCGACCTCCTCGAGCAGAACCACGACGGCGTGACCGTCGACATCACCGGCACCACGGAGATCGCCCAGCAGATGCAGCCGCGCTTCGTCGGCGGCAACCCGCCCGACCTGCTGCACAACGCCGGCGCACAGGCGATCGGGCTCTCCTCGATCGTGGACCAGCTGGAGGACCTGAGCGACGTCGTCGACGCCCCCAACCTCGCCGGCGACACGATCCGCGACACGCTCTTCCCGAACGTGCTCGGCGTCAACATGTACGGCGACCGGATGCCGACGCTCTACTACGTCCTCACGGTGTACGCGCTCTGGTACTCCAAGTCCCTGTTCGACGCGAACGGCTGGGCCCCGCCGACCACGTGGGACGAGGCCCTGGAGCTCGGCGCCGCCGCCCAGGAGCAGGGGAAGTACCTGTTCACCTGGGGCAAGGAGGCCGCGTCCTACTACCACACGATGGTGCTGGACTCCGCGATCAAGAGCGGTGGGGACGAGATCCGGCTGAAGATGGCCAACCTCGAGCCGGACGCGTGGAGCCAGCCGGCGGTCACCGACGTGCTCGCGGCCCTGGAGCAGGTGGTCTCCCGCGGCTACATGCGCCCGGGAGGTGCCGGGACGCAGTTCACCCAGGCCCAGGCCCAGTGGAGCCAGGCGCAGGAGGCCCTGCTGTACCCGTCGGGCTCGTGGATCGAGAACGAGATGGCGGACGCCACGGCCGACGACTTCCAGATGACGGGCGCCCCCGCCCCCACGACGCCAGACCCGGCGCTGCCCTACGAGGCGCTGAACAACACGCCGAACGAGATGTTCGTCGTCCCCAGCCAGGGCGCCAACGTCGCCGGCGGCAAGGAGTTCCTCCGCACGATGCTGTCGCCCGAGGCGGCCACGGAGTTCACCCGGCTGACGCTCGCGGCGACCATCGTCGCGGACACGATCCCCGACGACGCGTTCGGCTCCTCGGCCCTCGCCTCCCAGGTCGCGATGCTCGACGCGGCGGGGGACAACACGTTCAACTACAACTTCTACCAGACCTACGGCATGACGACCGACATCAACGTGCTGTGGAACAGCTTCCTGTCGGGGCAGTCCACCGCCGCGGACCTGGCCTCGGGGATGCAGGCCCTCCTCGACCGGATCCGGGAGGACGACGCCGTCACCAAGGTCGAGGTCAGCTGATGGCGCAGCCCGGCCCGGCGACGGCTGCGGCCTCGGCCGACGGCGCCCCGCGGGCCTCCGGTCCCGCCCCGGCGGTCCGCCGTCGCCGGGTCGGGCTGGACCGGATCAGCCTCGTCGTCGTCTTCCTCGGCATCCCGTTCGCCTTCTACCTGCTGATGGTGCTGTACCCCTTCACGCAGGCGGCGTACTACTCCGTGACGGCGTGGACGGGCTTCAGCCCCGAGCAGCCCTTCGTGGGCCTGGCCAACTACGCGCGGCTCGCGGGGGACGCCCAGTTCCTCACCGCGCTCGGCAACAGCGTCCTGCTGCTCGTCGTGGTGCCCGCGCTGACGATGGTCCTCAGCTTCGCCCTGGCCGTGCTCCTCACCTTCGGCGGGCCCAGCGCCGGCGGGGTGCGCGGGCTCCGGGGCTCGGCCTTCTACCGCGTGGTGTCCTTCTTCCCCTACGTGGTGCCGGCGATCGTCATCGGCATCATCTGGAGCCAGATCTACAACCCGGCGAACGGCCTGCTGAACGGCGTGCTCACCGGCGTGGGGGCCGACCGGTTCACCGACTTCGCCTGGCTCGGGAACCCGAGCACCGCGATGGGCGCCTCGATCGCCGTCATCGTGTGGGCCTTCATCGGCTTCTACATGGTGCTGTTCGTGGCGGCGATCCAGAGCATCGACACCGAGCTGTTCGAGGCCGCCCGCCTCGACGGCGCGGGCCGGGTGCGCACCGCGCTCAGCGTGGCGCTGCCCGGCATCGCCGGCAGCGTGCGCACCGCGTACGTCTACATGGGGATCCTCGCCCTGGACGCCTTCGTCTACATGCAGGCGCTCAACCCGACCGGCGGCCCGCAGAGCTCGACGCTCGTGGTGACCCAGGACATCTACACGACCGCGTTCTCGCAGGGCCAGTTCGGCATCGCCTGCGCCATGGGCGTCGTGCTGGCCCTGGTCACCCTCGCCTTCGTCGGGATCGTCTTCGGCGTCTTCCGCCTGCTCGGCGTGCGCGGCGGGGCGCGCGCATGACCGCCGTCAGCACCCCGGGCACGCGGGGGCAGACCCGGGGCGGCGACCGGGGGCAGGTGCAGCGCCGCCGCAGGGACGGCCGCGGCGGCGACCGGGCCGTCGGCGCGAGCTCGCAGGTGGTCCTCGCCGTGTGGGCGGTCGTCGTCATCGCGCCCCTGCTGTGGACCGTGATGTCGTCGTTCAAGACGACGCAGGAGATCTTCGCCTCGCCGTTCGCCCTGCCGACCGAGCTGCGCTTCGAGAACTACGTCAACGCCTGGACGCTGGCGGGGATCGGCAGCTACTTCGTGAACTCCGTCGTCGTGGTGGCGGGCTCGCTCGTGCTGACGATGGCGCTGGGGGCGATGTCGGCCTACGTGCTGGCGCGCTTCCCCTTCCCGGGCCGCGGCGTCGTGCGCACGCTCATCGTCGCCGGTCTGACCTTCCCCATCTTCCTCGCCGTCGTGCCGCTGTTCTTCATCCTCCAGCAGGCCGGCCTGCTGAACACGCTGCCCGGGCTCGTCGCGGCCTACACCGCCTACGCCTACCCGTTCACCGTGTTCTTCCTCACGAGCTTCTTCGAGGAGCTCCCGAAGGAGATCTCCGAGGCGGCGTCCATCGACGGCGCCAGCGAGTGGCGGACCTTCTTCCAGGTCATGCTGCCGATGGCGCGACCGGGCCTGTCGGCGGTCGCCATCCTCAACTTCGTCGGCCTGTGGAACCAGTTCCTGCTGCCGGTGGTGCTCAACACCGACCAGGACGACTACGTGCTCACGCAGGGCATGGCCTCGTTCGCCTCGCAGGCCGGGTACTCCGTGGACTTCGGGGCGCTGTTCGCCGGCGCGGTGACGACCATCGTCCCGGTGCTCGTGGTCTACCTGGTCTTCCAGCGTCGGCTGCAGGGCTCCGTGGTCGCGGGCAGCATCAAGTGACCGGCCGGCAGGCCGGTCGAGACGGAGGGGAGCGGCGTGCGGTGAGGCTGCAGGTCGAGGTGCTCGCGGACGCCCGGGAGATCGGGCGCCGCGGGGCGGACGTCGTCGCGGGCGAGCTGCTCGCCGGGCGGCTGCGCGTCCTCGGGGTCGCCACCGGGTCCTCCCCGCTGCAGGTCTACGAGAGCCTCGCGGCGCGGGACCTGCCCGGGTGGGACGGGGTCGAGGTCTTCGCGCTCGACGAGTACGTGGGCCTGCCGGCCGGCGACCGCGCCAGCTACGCGGACGTCGTCGACCGGGAGGTCCGGGCGCCGCTGGGGGTCGACCCGGCGCGGGTGCACGTGCCGGACGGGCGCGCGGACGACCTCGACGCCGCGTGCGACGCCTACGAGCAGGCGCTCGTGGCCGCGGGCGGCGTCGACGTGCAGGTCCTCGGCATCGGCGCGACCGGTCACATCGGCTTCAACGAGCCGGGATCGCCCTTCTCCTCGCGGACCCGCGTCGTCGAGCTGACGCCGCGGACGGTGGCGGACAACGCGCGCTTCTTCGCGAGCGCGGACGACGTGCCGCGGCGCGCGATCACCCAGGGGATCGCGACCATCGCCCGTGCGCGCCGGCACGTCCTGATCGCCCGCGGCGAGGGCAAGGCCGAGGCCGTCCGGGCGGCGCTCGAGGGCGAGGTGGCGCCGGACTGCCCCGCGTCGGCCCTGCGGACCTTCGAGGACGTGCTCGTGCTGCTGGACCCGGCGGCCGCCTCGCTGCTCACGCGCTCGCCCGCCCGGGCCGTGGGGGCCGGATGAGCCGGGCGGAGGACCCGGCGGCGGGTGCGGTGGCGGGGTCGGTCGTCGGCCCGCCGGTGGAGGACCTCGTCGTGCACTCCGCCCGCCTGGTCGACGCGGCCGGCGTCCACGACGGCGCGTGGGTCGCGGCCCGAGCCGGCCAGGTGGTCGCGCGCGGGACCGCCGACGGGTGGCGCGAGCACGCCGCCGGCGCCGAGGTGCTGGACGCGGACGGCGCCCTGCTGACCGCGGGGTTCGTCGACCTGCACGGCCACGGCGGCGGTGGTCACGCGCACGAGGACGGCCCCGAGGCCGTGCTCGACGCCACCGCCGCCCACCGCGAGCACGGCACCACACGCTCGGTCGTGAGCTTCGTGGCCGACGACGTCGACGCGCTGGCCCGGCGGCTCGCCGGGGTCGCCGACCTCTGCGCGGAGCACCCGCACGTGCTCGGCAGCCACCTCGAGGGGCCGTTCCTCGCGCTCGAGCGCAAGGGGGCGCACAGCGCCGACGCGCTCGTCGACCCCACCCCGGCCGCGGTCCGGCAGCTGCTCGACGCCGCCCGGGGGACGCTGCGGCAGGTCACCCTGGACCCGCGACGCCCGGGGGCCGCGGAGGCCGCCCGCACCTTCGTGGCGGCCGGCGTCGTCGTCGCCGTCGGGCACACGGAGGCGACCTTCGAGGACGCCCGCGACGCCTTCGACGCCGGCGCGCGGCTGCTGACGCACGCCTTCAACGCCATGCCGGGGCTGCACCACCGCGCGCCGGGGCCGGTCGCCGCGGCGTGCGCCGACGAGCGCGTCGTCGCCGAGCTGATCCTCGACGGCGAGCACGTGCACCCCGCGGTCGCGGCCCTGCTCCTGGCCGCCGCACCGGGGCGGGTCGCGCTCGTCACCGACGCCATGGCCGCAGCGGCGGGGGAGGAGGGGCGCTACCGGCTGGGTGGGCTCGACGTCGTCGTCGCCGGTGGGCGCGCCGTGCTCGAGGGGGCCGGCACGCTCGCCGGCTCGACGCTGACGCAGGACCGGGCCCTGCGCACGGGGGTCGCCGCGGGGTTGCCGCTGCCGGCGCTCGTCGACGCCGCCACGGCCGTGCCGGCGCGGGTCCTCGGGCAGCAGGGTCGGCTCGGGGCCCTCGTGCCCGGCGCCGTCGCCGACCTCGTCCTGCTCGACGACGACCTCGCCGTGCGCTCCGTGCGGCCCTCCCGCGCCCCCGCCCGGAGGACGGGCACGCCGTGAGCGACCGGCCCGCCCGGACCGGCCGGCTGCACCTGGGGCTCGACGCCGGGGGCACGAGCACGCGCGCCGTCGTCTGCACCGCGGACGGGGAGTGCCTCGGCTACGCGGCGGGCGCCGCGGGCAACCCCACCTCCGCGGGACCGGAGGCCGCGCTCGCCGCCGTGGCCGGCACGAGCGCCGCCGCGCTCGCCGACGCCGGCCGCGGCGCCGACGAGCTGGGCTCCGTCCTGCTGGCCATGGCCGGGGTGAGCCGGATGCTGCCGCTGCCGGAGGTGGCCCGCGCGGTCGGGTACACGGGCGACCCGGCGCGGCTGCGCACCGGCCCGGACATCCTCGCCATGTACTTCTCCGGCTCCGCCGAGCCCACGGGGGCGGCCGTCGTCGCCGGGACCGGCTCGATCGCGGCGCAGGTGCGCGGCGGGCGGATGACCCTGGCCGTCGGCGGGTGCGGCTGGCTGCTCGGGGACGGCGGCTCCGGCTTCGCCGTGGGGCACGCGGTCGTGCGCGCCGTCGTCGCCGAGCTCGAGGGCACCGGGCCGGCGACGTCGCTGACGCCGGCACTGCTCGCGGCGCTGGGCCTGGAGCGGGGGTCGGTGGGGGAGGCCGGGCGCCTGCGCGGGCTCGAGCAGCTCGTGGACGTCTGCTACTCCGAGCGCCCCGTCGCCCTGGCCCGGCACGCGCCGCTGGCGTTCGCCGCGGCGGACGGGGGCGACGCCGTCGCCGGGCGCCTCGTCCGCTCGGCGCAGGACGACCTCGCCCGGCTCGTCGCCGCGGCCCGGGAGGGGGCGCCGGACGCACCCCTCGTCCTCGGCGGCAGCACGATGCACCGCGGGCTGCTCGCCCCCGGCCGCCCGCGGACGCCGGCGCTGGCGGACGCGCTGGCGGGAGCCGACGTCCGGCCGGCGCGGGACGGCGCCGTGGGCGCCGCGGTGGCCGCCCTCGCCGCCCTCGGGGGAGCCGCCGACGCGGTGCCGGCGGACGTCGTCGAACGCCTGCACCGCACCGTGGGTGCCCGTCGTGCCGCGGTGGAGCGCGCCGCGGCGGCCCCCGTGCCGGGAGCGGCGGTGCCGTGAGGCAGCAGCGGCTGGCGCAGGTGCTCGACATGGTCGTGCGGGCCGGCCACGTCAGCGTCACCGAGGTGTGCGCCGAGGTCGGCACGTCGCCGGCGACGGCACGGCGCGACCTCGACGCCCTCGCCGGCCAGAAGCTCGTCGTCCGCACCCACGGCGGGGCGTCCGCGCTGGTCGGCGGCTGGTACGAGCGTCCGCTCGCCGACAAGGGCGCCCTGCACCCCGAGGCCAAGGCCGCCGTCGCCCGGGCGACAGCGGCGCTCGTGCACGCCGGCGACGTCGTCGGGCTCAACGGGGGGACGACGACGGGGGAGGTCGCCCGCGCCCTCGCCCGCGCCGACCACCTCGTGCCCGCGGACGGCGGCCGCGGCTTCACGCTCGTCACGAACGCCCTGGACGTCGCCTACGAGCTGGCCGCGCGCCCGCACGTGGGCGTCGAGCTGTCCGGCGGGACGGTGCGGCCGAGGTCCTTCGAGCTGAGCGGCCCGGCCGCGCGGGCCTCCCTCGCCGAGGTCGTCCTCGACGTCGCCGTCCTCGGCGTCGACGGCGTCGACGCCCGCTTCGGCACGACGACCGCCGACGCCGGCGAGGCGGAGGTCGGGCGGGCGCTGGCGGACGCCGCCCGCCGCGTCGTCGTCGTCGCCGACGCTTCCAAGCACGGCGCCGCCGGTCCGCAGCGGCTGCTGGAGCTGGGGCGGGTCGACGTCCTCGTCACCGACGTCGCCCCCGCCCCCGCGCTCGCCGCCGCCCTCGTCGAGGCGGGCGTCCGGGTCGTCGTCGCGACGTGAGGGCGGCCCGCCCGCCGGGCGGGGAACCGGTGGACGTGGTGTACCCATGAGCCGTGACCACGACGCCGGCGCCGCAGGCCAAGTACCTGCGCGTGCGCGAGGAGCTCGCGGAGCGGCTGGCGCACCTGCCCTACGGCTCGGCGCTGCCGACCGAGCGCGACCTGGCGGCGGAGCTCGGGGTCGCGCGGATGACGCTGCGCAAGGCCGTCGACCACCTCGTCACCGAGGGGCGGCTCGTCCGTCGCCAGGGCGCCGGCACCTTCGTCGCCCCGCCGCGCGTCCACCAGCGCCTGCACGCCAGCTCCTTCTCCGAGGACATGCGCGCCCGCGGCCTGCGTCCCGGCGCGCGGACCCTCGCGGCGAGCACCGGGTCCGCGGCGGCCGACGTGGCCGCGGCGCTCGACGTCCCGGTGGGGGCTCCCGTGCTGCACGTCGTCCGGCTGCGGCTGGCCGACGACGTCCCCATGGCGGTCGAGGACCTCCACGTGCCGGCCGACCTGGTCCCCGGGCTCACCGGGGAGGAGCTGGCCGGCCGGTCCTTCTACGAGCTGCTCGCCACGCGCTACGGCCTCGAGGTCTCCCGCGGGGTGCAGACCATCGAGCCCGTCGTCGTGGACGCCGCGCGCGCCCGGGACCTCGACGTCGCCCCCGGCGTCCCCGCGTTCCTCTTCGAGCGGACCACCCGCGTGAGCACCGGCCGCGTCGTCGAGCTCGTCCGCTCGGTGTACCGGGGCGACCGGTACCGGATCCTCGTCGACATCACCCGCCCGTCCGCCCCCGAGCACGGGGCGACCCCGGAGCCCTGACGCGTCGCCGGCGGGCGGTGCGCCGCGGGAGCCGCGGGCTCAGCTGGTCTGCGTGTTCGGCAGGTGCCGGCCGACGTAGCCGACGTAGACGCACCCCGTCCGACGGGTGTCGTCGAGGTAGTGCAGGCGGGGGCTCGTCTGCCCGTAGGTGAGCAGCCGCAGGTGCGCGCCCATGAAGGCGCGGCCGGAGGGGTCCACCGCGTCCGGCACCGGGAGCAGCCTCGGGGCCCGCAGCCGGGGGTCGTTCTGCACGGTGGTGCTCTCGCCGCGGGCGTGCCGGCTCGCCGGGAAGGTGCACATCCCCTCGGGCGTGCGCTCCAGGTAGCCGTGGACGTCGGCGTCCCACCGACCGTCGGCCTTCGCGGCGGCGTAGTCGCGCAGCGCGAGCAGGCCCTCCCAGGTGCGCTGCAGGTGCAGGCCGGTGTGGACGACGGCGTCGAGCTCCAGCGCGGGCCCGGCGTCGCCGGTGAAGACGACGCGCTCCAGCTGCGGCAGCCGCAGGCGGGCGAGCAGCTCGGCCATCGACGCCGGCACGTCCTCGGCCCGGTCCTCCGGGCGGTCGGACGGCGCGGTCGACCACACGTCGACGTCGACCCCGCTGCGCCGCACCCGCCGCTGGAGGTCGCGCAGCCGCCGCTCCGCCTCGCCGCGCGCGGCCTCGGCGAGCGCGCGCTCGAGCTGCTCCTCCGTGTGCGCCCGCTCGGCCTCGGCCAGGCGGGCCTGCGCCGCCGCGAGCTCGTGCCCGAGGTCGTCCAGCAGCGCCGCCGCCGCGACGGCGTCCTCGTCGGGCGCGGCGTCCTCGCGCTGCGACGAGCGGTCGACGACCGCCCGCAGCAGCCCGACGGCCTGCTGCGTCAGCACCTCCGAGCCCGTGAGGTCGCGCAGCAGCGCCCCGAACGCGCGGCGCAGCTCGGGGTCGCGCCGCTGCTCGCGCCCTCCCCTCGGCGGCGCCTGGCCGTCCGACGACGGCTGCGCGGGGACGCGCGGCGGGGGCGGCACGTCCTCGACGGGGCGCCGGGGCGTGGGCACGTCGTCGGCGCCGGCGGCGGGCGGACCCAGCGGGCCCGCCGGGTCGCCGGGGGCCGCGGTGACGGCGGCGAGGACGGTGCGGGGCAGCACGACGGCGTCGGGTGCGGGCCAGCCGAGTGGCGGCGACGGCTCGGCCACGAGGAGGGGGACGAAGGTGCACGCCCCGGAGCCCGGTCCCCGCTCCCCGGCGCCGGCTCGGCGCGGCGGTCCGGAGAGCTCGGCGGGGGCGGTCATGGCGAGGGCATCGGCAGGGGGAGCCGTTCACCTGAGCGGGTGACGTCGGACGGTCGTGCCGCCCGCCCGCGCGTGTCCTCCGCCGGTCCGCGGCCGCGGCCGGTCGGCGAGGAGGTCGCGGTCAGCCGTCCGACAGCGTCGGGTCCCCCCAGGCGCCGTGCCCGTGGCCGTTGCCGTCGCCGGCCGTCCGCATGACGAGCGCCAGGTCGGTGGCGTCGCCCAGGTCGACCTCCACCGGCACGGCGGGGGTGCTCCTCGTCATCACCGGTGACGTCCAGACCTCCTCGCCGTCCAGCTCCACCGCGAAGACGAAGCGCCGGCCGTCGCGGGCGGCGTGCTGCTCGACGCCGACCACCGCCGTGAAGGTGTCGAAGTCCCACGGCGCGAGGTCGTACTCGACCCGGGCGTCGGCGTGGACGCCCAGGCCCTTCTCGAACGTCGTGACGCCCTCGTCGGTGAGCAGCTGGATCGGCAGGCCCTCGATCGTCACGTCGCGACCGGGCGTGCCGTAGCCCACGACCGCCGACTCCCAGGGGACGTCGCTCAGCGGCAGCTCGTCGACGACCTCGAAGCGGATCTCGTACGTGCTCCGCAGCAGCCCGTCGACGCTGCGGGCGGTCACCACGGCGACGCCCGGGCGGCCCTCGGCCTGCTCGACGGTGACCTCGACGCCGGGGGCCGCGGGCACGGCCTCCACCACGGGGGCACCGGTGCCCACCGCGGAGGAGGACGTCAGCGTGTACGCGGTGACGTCCGGGTGGAAGCCGGGGACGGTCTCGCCGTCCACGCGCAGGTCGGCGAGGAGGTCCAGGTCCACCGACCGCTTCGCCAGCGCCGTGCGGTCGTCCCCGGGACCGACCGGGCGCAGCACGTACGAGACCGAGTGCGGCTCGTCCGCGCTCACCGAGTACTGCGGCAGCGCCGGGTCCGTCCAGCTGTTGCCCAGCCCCTGCTGCGCGCCGTCGACGGTGAGGTGCACGACGTCGTCGGCCTCGACCTCGAAGGGGTGCGCGGCGACCTCGACCGCCGCCTCGCTCTCGTGCAGCGCCGCCACCTGCAGGTCCTCGCCCGCGACCATGAGCCCGGCCCCGCCGGAGTCCGTGAGGCTGGCCCACCGCACGCCCGTGTGGTTGCCCGTGGCCTGCGGCACCACCTGCGGGAAGAGCTGGTCCGCGACGTCGCCGCCCCACCGGCCCATCCGGGCGCCGTCGTGGCGGTCGACCCAGGTCTCGTGCGCCCCGCGGCCGTACCACTCCAGCTGGTCCAGCTCGGGCGGCAGCGTCAGCTCGGTGCCGACGGCCGGGACCTCCGACAGCGCGGGCTCGGCCGCGGAGGTGCTGCGGACGACGACGTCGCCGCTGCCGAGCACGAGGTAGCCGAGGCGGAACTGCGGGCGGCTCGGGGTCGGCAGCACGCCCTCGACCTGCACCTGGACGGCGCCGTCCCCGGCGTCCCGCACGTCCACCGACGTGACCTCGCGGTCGGCGCCCGCGTCCCGCCAGGGCGCGGTGCGGTCGACGAAGCCGCGCTCGACGTCGTTCTGGGTCGGGGCCCGCCAGAAGTTCGGCACCGGCCCCTGCTCCAGCAGCTCGCGTCCGTCCCGGGTGAAGGAGGTCATCGTCCCGGTGGCCTTGTCGACGGCCACGGAGAAGCCGTCGCCACGCACCTCGACCTGCACGGCCCCGTCCTCGACGTCGAGGGCGGGACGGTCGGCCGCGAGCAGGTCGGGCATCGCCGGCGCTCCCCACGGCATCGCCATCTGGTGCGAGGCCTCGACGTGACCCGCCGGCGCCCACGGCCGCGCCTCGGGGAGGGAGAAGGCGAGCGTCAGCCAGTACTCGGCGCCCGGGGCCGGGTCGGCCGGCGGCTCGACGGGGAGGTCGACCCAGCCCTCCTGCCCCGGCGGCAGCGACACGTCGAGGTCACCGGTGCCGACGACCTCGTCGTCGGCCCGCAGCGTCCACGTGGCTTTCAGCTGCGACAGGTCGGTGGCGACGTGCTCGTTGCGGACCCGCACCCGGGGCCCCTCGGCGGCGTCCAGGTCCTCCTCGACGACCTCGACCGGTGCGTAGACGTCGGCGACGTCGAGCAGCTCGGGCTGCACCGTGCGGTCGGGCAGCACGAGGCCGTTGACCTCGAACCAGCCGTCGGTGGCGTAGTCGCCCCAGTCGCCGCCGTAGGAGAAGAACGTCTCGTCCTCCGGCGTCCCCGGGGCGACCGGCAGGGCGTCGACGCCGCCGTCGACCGGCAGCCGGACGGCCTGGTCGGCCCAGTCCCAGATGAAGCCGCCCTGGAGCTCGGGGTCGGAGTCGACGAGCTCCCAGTACTCGGCGATGTTGCCCGTGCTGTTGCCCATCGAGTGCTCGTACTCGCTCATGATCCACGGCTTGTCGCCGCCGCGGTCGATGCGCTGCTGCAGCTGGGACAGGGGCGGGTAGAAGTAGCCGTCGACGTCCGCCAGGGAGTTGTCCTGCTGGAAGTGCACCAGCCGGCCCGGGTCCTGCTCCTTCAGCCAGGCCGCCGCGTCGCGGAAGACCGGTCCGGAGCCCACCTCGTTGCCCATGGACCACCAGAGGACGCTGGCGTGGTTCTTGTCCCGCTCGTAGACGCTGCGGACCCGGTCGAGGACGGCGTCGTACCAGTCGGGGGAGTCGCCCGGGAACGGCCGCTGGTCGTGGCTCTCCAGGTCCGCCTCGTCCATGACGTACATGCCGATCTCGTCGGCGAGGTCGTACAGCGCCGGGCTCGCCGGGTAGTGCGACGTGCGCACCGCGGTGATGCCGTGCTGCCGCATGAGCAGCAGGTCCCGGCGCGTCTGCTCCACCGTCAACGCCTGCCCGGTGTCGGGGTCCATCTCACCGCGGTTGACGCCCTTGACGTCGAGCTTCTGCCCGTTGAGCGTCATCAGGCCGTCCACCAGGCCGAACTCGCGGAAGCCGACCCGCGAGGCGGTCGTCTCGACGACGCGCCCGCGGGCGTCCAGCAGCTCGTGCACGAGCGTGTAGAGGGTGGGCGTCTCCGCGGTCCACAGCGCCGGGTCGTCGACGGGCATCGCCACGTCCGCCGTGCCCGAGCCGTCGGTGAGGTCGACGTCGGTCTCCTGCGTGCCCACGGCGCGGTCGCCGGCGTCGTAGAGGGTCGAGCGCAGCCGGGTGCTCGCCGGGGCCGGCGTGTCCGGGGTGCCGGGGGCGCCGACCTCGGCGGAGACCCGCAGCACGGCGTCGTCGAGCTCGTCGTCGAGGTCGGTCCGCACCGTCTGGTCCTGGAGGTGCACGGCCGGGGTCGAGTACAGCTCGACGCTGCGGAAGATGCCGGACAGGTCGATCTGGTCCTGGTTCTCCAGCCACGAGCCGTCGGACCAGCGGTGCACCCGGACGGCGATCGTGTTGCGGCCGCGGTGCAGCGCGTCGGTGACGTCGAACTCCGCGGGGGCGTAGGAGTCCTCGCTGTAGCCGACGCGCTCGCCGTTCACCCAGACGGTGAAGGCGGACTTCACGCCCTGGAAGGCGAGGACGGACCGTCGACCCGTCCAGCGGCCCGGCAGGACGACGTCGCGGCGGTAGGAGGCGACCGAGGCGCCCTCCGTGGGCGTGGCCGGCGGGCTGATCCGCCCGTAGCCCTGCCAGGGGTGCTCCTGGTTGAGGTAGACGATGTCGCCGGTGCCCGGCTCGCCGTAGCCGTCGAGCTGCCAGTTGTGCGGCACCTGCACCTGGTCCCAGCCCCGGTCGTCGTACCCCGGCTGCTCGAAGCCGTCGGGCGCCTCCGCCTCGCTCGGCGACCAGGCGAAGTCCCACGTGCCGTCGAGGCTGCGCAGCCACCGGGAGCGGGACTCCGCGGCGCGCAGGTCCGGCTCGCGCAGCGCCGACGCGGCGCTCGTCAGGGGCACGGTCCGGGCCGTGACGGGCAGCCGTCCCTGCTCGAAGACCTCCGGGGTCCCGGACCACGGGGTCGGGTCGGCGACGGAGGCGGAGGCCGTCGCGCCCGCGGGCAGGAGGGCGGCCACGAGCGCGGTGGCGAGGGCGGCGGGCAGGCGGCGCATGCTTCTCCGGGGCTCGACGGGGTGTCCGCTTTGACACTGATCGGCACCGTAGGTGCCTCGGGCCCCGATGTGAAGCCGCTGCGGCGGGTGGTCGCCCCGCGGGGGCGACCACCCGGCGTCGTCAGCGGTACACGCGCAGGTCCGCCACGCTCCACCAGCTGCCGGCCGAGCCGGTCTGGGTGATCCGCAGGTAGCGGGCCGCGGTGGGGCCGGCGTCCATCTCCGTCAGCTGGCCGGTGCCGGTGCCGCGCGCGGCCTCGTGCCAGCGGCGCCCGTCCCGGCTGGTCTCGAGCCGCCAGCCGCGGGGGAAGTCGCCGCGCGAGGTGCCGGTGTCGGCGACGACGCGCGACAGCAGCGTGCGCTGCCCGAGGTCGACGACGAGCTGCTGGCCCGGGGTCTGCGCCGCGCCGCTGCTCCACCGGGTCGTGGCGTCGTCGTCGACGACCGCGGGGGCGTCCTGCCCGCCGGCCGTCGCGGTCGCGTCGCCCAGCGGCAGCAGGGTGCTGCGGTCGGCGAGCCCGCGGCCGGCCGGGCCCGGCCAGGTGAAGGTGGCGAGAGCACCGCCGGGCAGCGTGTGCTCGAAGGAGCGCCCGGCGACGGCGACCGCGACGGTCCGCGGCTCGTCGCTCTCGTTGTGCACGACGAGCGCCGTGGAGCCGTCGGGGTTGCGGAAGGCGACGTCGGTGACCTCGCCGTTCCAGCCCGTGGTGCCGAAGGACGTGCTGGCGACGCGCACCGCCCCGGGCCGGACGAACTTCGCCAGGTGGCCGATCGTGTAGTACTCCGCGTTCGTCGTGACCTCGTCGCCGTCGACCGTGAGCATGCCGGTGCACGTGCTGCAGCCGCCGTCGTGCGGGTCCCCCTGCGGGTCGAGCGCGACGTTCCAGGTCACGGCCGACCGGGCCCAGCTCCGCATCACCCCGACCGTGATGGTGCGGGCGTGCCAGGTCAGCGTGCCGCGGAAGTACTGCGCCGGGGTGTCGTCTGCCCCGTGCGAGCCGGAGCACTCGGTGAACCAGATGCCCTCGTCGGGGAAGGCGTCGTGCAGCGCGGTCTGCGCGCCCGGGTCGCCGTAGTAGCAGTGGAAGGCGGTGCCGGCCAGCCACGGGGCGGCGTCGGAGGCGAGCAGCTCGTACGGGTAGTCGGTCTCGGGGTCCTCGCCCTCCGGCGTCGTCGCGACGTCGTCGGGGTGGGTGGCCCAGTTGTGGTCGTAGCCAAGGATCTTCGTGCCGAGGCCGGCGCCCGCGAAGGCACGGCCGACGGCCTCGACGAGGCGCGCCTCGTCGGCGACGGGCACGTCGGCGCCCGGGTAGGCGTCGGGACGACGGTTCTGCGGCTCGTTCTGGACGGTGACGTAGTCGACGTCGACGCCCTCGGCGGCGTACGCCTCGACGAAGCGCACGAAGTACTGCGCGTAGGTGTCGTAGACGCGCTGGTCGTCGCGCAGCTGCCCCCCGACGAGCGAGCCGGACGTCTTCATCCACGCCGGCGGGCTCCACGGCGTCGCGACCACCGTCATGTCCGGCTGCAGCGCGAGGGCCTCGCGCAGCAGCGGCAGGACCGCGGCGCGGTCGCGCTCGATGCTGAAGTGCTCGAGGGCGTAGTCGCTCTCGCCGGCTGGGACGTCGTCGTAGGTGAAGTGCGGGCCGTCGACGAAGTCCGAGGAGCCCATCGGCTGGCGCAGCACGGACAGCCCGACGCCCTCGTCCGGGTCGAAGAGCCGCCGCATCGCCGCCTCGCGCCCGGCGTCCGGGAGCCCGGCCAGCAAGGACGCCGAGGAGTGGGTGATCGAGCCGCCGAAGCCGTCGACCTCCTGGTAGGTGCGGCTGGGGTCCACCGTGATCGTCAGCTCGTCGCTGCCGCCCGGCGCGAAGGCGACCGGTTCGCCCTCCTCGAGCAGCTGGGCGCGGTCCGGCGTCGTCGTCCAGACGCGGGCGACCGGTGCCCCGAGGTCGCGGCCGACGGGTGGTGCCGCCGCGGTGGCCGGTCCCGCGAGCAGGGCGGTGGCGGTGGCGGCCGCGAGCGCGGCGACGAGACGGCGGTGTCCCATGAGGTCTCCGATGACGTGGGGGCGGTTCGTCGTGCTCGCCCCATCCTGCCCGCGGGCGCGGGCGACGGAGCTCACGGCGTGGACCCAGACGACTCGCCGTCGATTCTCAGCGCAGGCCGTTCCCACGAGCAACGACCAGGCGTACACCTGCCGTGCAGCACGCGCCGCCGTGGCGCGTCCGGGCAGGGGGTGGCCATGACCGCCGTCGAGAAGCGTCCGTCACAGCCGCAGGGCGAGGGCGGCGGGGCCCCGCCGTTGCGCCGCCAGATCGGCACGATCGGCCTGCTCTTCGCGAGCGTCGGCTCGATCATCGGGTCGGGCTGGCTCTTCGGAGCGCTCAACGCCTCCCGGGAGGCCGGGCCGGCCGCGATCATCTCCTGGTTCCTCGGCGCGGTGATGATCCTGCTGATCGCCCTCGTCTTCGCCGAGCTCGGCACGATGTTCCCGCTGTCCGGCGGCATCGTGCGCTTCCCGCACCTGTCCTTCGGGTCCTTCGCGAGCTACACGACGGGCTGGATCACCTGGCTCGCGGCCGCGACCGTCGCGCCGATCGAGGTCGAGGGCGCCCTGCAGTACGCGACGCAGTACGCGCCCTTCACGCGCCAGCACACCGTGGACGGCGAGATCGTCCACACGCTCACCGGTCTCGGCTACGGCACCGCCGTCGTCGCCATGGCCGCCTTCGTGGCGCTCAACTACGTCGGCGTCCGGTGGTTCGCCCGGGTCAACAACGTCCTCGTGTGGTGGAAGCTCGGGATCATCACGCTCGTCGTCGTCGCCTTCCTCGTGACGGCCTTCCACGCCTCGAACTTCACGAGCGCCGGCTTCCGGCCGCAGGGGTGGCACGGGGTCTTCACCGCGATCGCGACCTCCGGCATCGTCTTCTCCTACCTCGGCTTCCGGCAGGGCATCGAGCTGGCGGGGGAGACGGACAACCCGCGGCGCAACGTGCCGATCGCCGTCATCGGGTCGGTGCTCGTCACGGGCGTCATCTACGTGCTGCTGCAGGTGGCCTTCATCGGGGCGCTGGACCCGGGCATCCTGACGCGCTCGGGCGGCTGGTCGGGCCTGACCTTCGCCGACGACTTCGGCCCGCTGGCCGCCGTCGCCTCCCTGCTCGGCCTCGCCTGGCTCGCCGTCCTGCTCTACGCCGACGCGATCGTCTCCCCGGCCGACACCGGGCTGATCTACACGACCGTCACGGCGCGCATCTCCTACGCGCTCGGGCGCAACGGCAACGCGCCGCACGCGCTGGCGCGCACCAGCAGCCGGGGCGTGCCCGTCGTGAGCCTCGTGGTGACCTTCGTCGTCGGGCTCGTCATCTTCCTGCCCTTCCCGAGCTGGCAGCAGCTCGTCGGGTTCATCACCTCGGCGACCGTCCTGTCCTTCGGCTCCGGGCCGCTGGTGCTGGCCGCGATGCGTCGCCAGCTGCCCGGGCGTGAGCGCACCTTCCGGGTCCCCGGAGGGCACGTCATCCCCGTGCTCGCCTTCGTCAGCTCGAACCTCGTCGTCTACTGGTCGGGCTGGTCGACGGTGTGGAAGCTCATGGTCGCCGTCCTCCTCGGGCTCGCCCTGCTGGTCGTCCTCCAGCTCGTCCGCCGGGAGGCCCCGCCGCTGGACTGGCGCGCCGGTGCGAGCTGGCTCCTGCCCTGGCTGGGCGGGCTGACGGTCATCTCGCTGCTGGGGGACTACGACGGCGGCCTCGGCGTCCTGCACTTCGCCACGGCGATCCCCGTCGTCGTCGTGCTCTCCGTGCTCGTGTACGTGGTCGCCCTCGCCGTGCGGCTCGACCCCGAGCGGGTGCGGGCGCTCGTCGCCGAGGCGGAGGCAGAGGCCGCCACGGAGGAGTCCGAGCTCGGGGCGGCGCCGGCCTGAGGGGCGTGCCGGTCCGGCCGCGTCACCCGTCGGCGAGCAGTCGCCGGACCCGTCGGGTGCCCAGCAGCCCCCGCAGGTAGTCGCGGTTGCGGGCGCTGACGGACAGCCCGTCCCCGCCGTAGTGCTCGCACGTCATGGGCCCGCGGAAGCCGTGCTCGACGGCGGTGGCCAGCATCTCCCGGTAGCTCATGACGCCGGTCTCCAGCGGGGACGGGGCCGTGCTGATGGCACCGGTCGTCGCGTCCTCGGTCCGCAGGTAGTTCTTCGTGTGCCAGAAGTTGGTGTGCGGAAGGACCTTGGCCGCCATCTCGGTCCAGCGCTCCACCGGCCGGTGCAGCCGCTGGAGGTTGCCGAGGTCGGGGTTGAGGCCCACCTCGGGCAGGTCCACGTCGGTCACCATGCGGACGGCGCCGTCGGCCGTGCCGAGGTAGGTGTCCTCGTACATCTCCAGCGACAGCTGCAGGCCGTTCTCGGCGGCGTGCCGACCGAGCTCGCGCACCCGATCTACGGCGAGCCGGTAGGTGTCAGGGTCCTCGTCGGGGGCGGGGTCGAGCGGGCCCTGCGCCGTCCAGAACCACTGCGCCGCCTGCTGCTCGGGCAGCAGAGCACGGAAGAAGCCGATGCAGACGACCTCCGCGCCGAGACCGGCGGCCGCGTCGACGGCGCGGTGGAGGTAGGCCATGTTCTCCTCGCCGTGGTCGGGGTCGACCGGGCTGCGACGCGACGTCGACAGCGCCGGCACCCGCAGGCCGACGTCGGCGAGGACGTCGCGCAGCTCCTGCTGCCGGTCGGGGGAGAGGTCCGCCACCCGCAGCCAGGTGTCGGTCGGGTCGACGCAGTCGAAGCCGGCGTCGGCCACCTCCTCGAGGGAGCGGGCCCAGCCCTCGGCGGGCTGCTCCTGCACGGTGGTTCCGTCGGGCAGCGTGCCCGGGAACTGGAGCATCGCCGCGGCGATCGGCCAGCCGGCCGGGTCGCTCGATCGTCCTGCCTGTGCTCTGGCCACGGTGCCTCCAGGTCTCGTTCCCGTACGTGCCCTGCCTGCGTCGACGGTCTTCCGGCCGCCGTCGCCGTCCCCCCGTCGTCCGCCGCCAGTCTCCCCCGAGGCGGCACCCGGACGCCCCGTACGGGGCGCCGGTGAGGTGTACCGCCGTCGTCGCGCCGCCGACGACCCGGCCACCGCTCCCTGCCGTCCCGACGAGGCGGTGCCGTGCGATCGGTCTCGCGCCGCGGCCCCGCCCGGGCGAGCGTCCTACCCCGGCGGTGCGTCCCCGGCGGCGCCGACCAGGTCGAGCAGCCCGAGGAAGCCGGTGACGTCCCAGGCGGCGCGGCCGACGAAGAGCCCGTCGACCCCGGGGACGGAGAGCAGGTCCGGCGCCCCGGCGGCGTCGACGGACCCGCCGAAGAGGACGGCGGCGACCCGGCCTCCGGCGTCGGCGACGAGCGGCTCGACCACCTCGGCCACCTCCGCCGGCCGCGCGGGACGACCGGAGGAGCCGATGGCCCACACCGGCTCGTAGGCGACGACGACCCGCGCCGCCTCCTCGTCGGGCAGCGTGCCCACGCAGCGCCGCACCTGGTCGAGCACGTGCTCGACGTGGCCGCCACCCGAGCGCACGGCGGCGGGCTCCCCGACGCACAGCAGCGGCACGAGACCGTGGCGCAGGACGGCGCGGACCTTGAGCGCCACGCGCGCGTCGGTGTCGCCGAAGTGCTCCCGCCGCTCGGAGTGCCCGACCTCGACGAGCCGGGCGCCCGCGTCGGCCACCTGGGGCACGGACAGCTCGCCGGTCCACGCCCCGGCGTCCTCCCAGTGCGCGTCCTGCGCCCCGACGAGCACGTGCGGCGCCCGCCCGGCCAGCAGCGCCGACACCTCGGCCAGCGCCGTCGCCGGGGGCACGCAGAACACCTGCGGCGCAGCAGGTCCGGCCACGTCGCCGGGGCCGCGGCCCCGTGCCGCGAGCCCGTCGGTCAGGCCCCGGGCCCACGCGAGCCCCTGCGCCCGGGTCTTCGTCATCTTCCAGCTCGTCCCGACCCACGGCGTCCCCCGCGGGGGGAGCGGGACCGGTCGGGCCCGGGCGGCTCCCGCGGCGTCCGCAGGCGTCACGACGGTGCCCCGGCGGCCGCGGCCGCGGCCGCGGGGGCGAGGTCACCGGTGACCGCCCGGACGACGAGGCCGAAGGACAGCGCTCCGGCGTCCGGGGTGCCGACGCTGCGGTCGCCGTGGGTGCGCGCCCGTCCCAGCGAGGCCGAGGTCCCGGCGGTGGCGGCCGCGGCGTCCGCGGCGGCCCGGGCGGCGGAGCGCCACCGGTCGAGCGCGTCGTCGGTGCCGTCGCCCCCGCCCGCACCCGCCTCGAGCGTCTCCACGAACGGCACGAGCGCGTCGACCATCGTCTTGTCCCCCGGGCGGGCGCCCCCCAGGCGAAGCACGGCGTCGACGCCGGCGCGCACGGCGCGCACGACCTCGGTGCTGCCGGGGGCCGCGTCGTCGCCCAGCGCGGACCCCGCCGCGGTCAGGGCCGCGCCCCACAGCGCCCCGGAGGTGCCGCCCGCGCCCTCGGCCCAGGCCTCCCCGGAGCGCACCAGCGTCGTGCCGGCCCCTGCGCCCGCTCCTGCGGCCTCCGCGGCGGCGTCCGCCGCGGCGCGCAGGCCCCGGGACATGCCGATGCCGTGGTCGCCGTCCCCGGCGACGGCGTCGACCTCGCCGAGGCGGTCCGCCGCGGCGAGGACGACGTCACGGGCCGCCGCGACCCCCTCGAAGACGCGCCCGGCCGCCGCCCGTGACCCGTCCGCGGCGGGTGGGAGCACGCGGTCCTCCTCCTCGTCCGGCACGGGCGGCAACGCCTCCCGGTCGGCCGGCTCCGCGGGGCGCCGATACGCCGGCGCGTCGCAGGCCGCGCGCCAGTGCTCCTCGAGCTCGTCGTCGAGGAAGGAGACGGTCAGCGAGGCGCCGACCATGTCCAGGCTCGTCACGTGCTCGCCGACCTCGGGGCGGACCGTCGTCAGCCCGCTCCCGCGCAGGCGCTCGTCGACCCGCCGGTACAGCACGAGCAGCTCCTCGCGGGCCGCGCCGCCGAGGCCGTTGAGCACGACGGCGACCCGCCCGCGGTACCCGGCAGGCCCGACCCCGCGCGACGGCTCCTCGGCGAGCACGCCGTCGACGAGCAGGTCCGCGACCCCGTCCGCGGTGACGAGGTCCCGCTCCTCGAGCCCGGGCTCGCCGTGGATGCCCAGCCCGATGCCCATGCGACCCCTCGGCACCTCGAACAGCGGCGCCGGTGCGCCCGGCAGCGTGCAGCCGGAGAGGGCGACGCCGAGGGTCCGCGTGCGCGCGTCCGCCCGGCGCGCGAGCGCCTCGACGTCGTCCAGCGGCAGGCCCGCCGCGGCGGCGGCCCCGGCGACCTTGAGGACCACGAGGTCGCCGGCGATGCCGCGCCGTCGGTGCGCCTCCTGCGGCGGGGCGGAGGCGACGTCGTCGCCGACGGCGACCTCGCGCACGTCCACGCCCTCGCTGCGCAGCATCTCGGCGGCGAGGCCGAAGTGGAGGACGTCGCCCGCGTAGCGCCCGTAGCCGAGCAGGACGCCGCCGCCGGTGTGCGCGGCCAGCGCGACGGCGCGGACCTGCGACGCGGAGGGCGAGGCGAACACCCCTCCGCACGCGGCGCCGGCCGCGAACCCCTCGCCGACCCACCCCGCGAAGGCCGGGTAGTGCCCGCTCCCGCCCCCCACGACGACGGCCACGGAGCCGGGGGCTCCGGGAGCGGCGCGGACGACGCCGCCGCGGCAGCGCCGCAGGTGCCCGGGGTGCGCCGCGACGAGGCCGTCGACGGCCTCGTCGCCGAAGCGGTGGGGGTCGTTGAGGAGCAGGGTCACCCGGGCCTCCGTCGGTCGTCGGCGTCTCGAGCACGCAACGTATCGACGCCGCGGGACGGCGGACGGTGGACGGCGGCCGGGTCGGACCCGTCGGTCCGCGGGTCTGGTCGTCGACGACCAGCGTCCCTAGCCTGCCGCGCGGGAGTCGCCGTCCACGGAGGAGGAAGCCGTGCCCTCGAGGTCGCGCAGCAGCGCCGGTCGCGTGCAGTCGCTGGTCGAGGGGGCCCTGGGTGTCAGCCTGCCGCTGCGGGTGCGCATGCCCGACGGCTCCGAGGCCGGACCGGACGGGGCGCCGACGCTCGCCGTCCGGGACCGTCGCGCGCTGCGCCGGCTCCTGTGGGCGCCGGGCGAGCTCGGTCTCGCCCGGGCGTACGTCGCGGGCGAGATCGACGTCGACGGCGACCTCGAGGCCGCGCTCCGACGGTTCCTCGCGGCCCAGGACGGCGGCGGCGCGCGGCGCGTCGGCCGGCAGCGCCTTCTCGAGGAGGCGCTGCGCCTCGGCGTCGTGGGCCTGCCGCCGTCCCCGCCACCCGAGGAGGCCGGCACGGGCGGGCGCCGGCACTCGCGTCGCACCGACGCCGCGGCCATCAGCCACCACTACGACGTCGGCAACGACTTCTACCGCCTGCTCCTGGGCGAGGCGATGACGTACTCCTGCGCGTACTGGGTCGAGGGCTGGTCCGCGGCTGGTCCGGGGGAGGGGGGCGTGTCGACTGATCCCGGCGACGGTCTCGCGGAGGCCCAGCGCTCCAAGCACGAGCTCGTGGCCCGCAAGCTCGGCCTGCGGCCGGGGATGCGCCTGCTCGACGTCGGCTGCGGCTGGGGCTCGATGGTGCTGCACGCGGCGCGCGAGCACGGCGTCCGGGCCGTCGGCGTGACGATCTCGCGGGAGCAGGCCGACCTCGCCCGTCGTCGCGTCGCGCAGGAGGGGCTGGAGCACCTCGTCGAGATCCGGGTGCAGGACTACCGCGACGTCGACGACGGCCCGTACGACGCCGTGAGCAGCATCGGGATGGCCGAGCACGTCGGGCGCGAGCGGCTGCCCGGCTACGCCGCGAACCTGTTCTCGCTGCTGGCTCCCGGCGGTCGGCTGCTCAACCACGCCATCAGCACCCACCAGGGCCCGACGGCGGCCGGCCGGGGGCGCAGCTTCATCGACGCCTACGTCTTCCCCGACGGCGAGCTCGTCCGGGTCGGGCACATGGTCTCCGTGCTGGAGGACGCCGGCTTCGAGGTGCGGGACGTGCAGTCGCTGCGCGAGCACTACGCCCGGACGCTGCGCGCCTGGGTCGCCCGGCTGGCCGACCGATGGGACGAGGCGGTAGCGCTCGTCGGCGAGCGCCGAGCCCGCGTGTGGCGGCTCTACATGACGGGCTCGGCCGTCGCCTTCGAGACCGCCCGGATCGACGTCGACCAGGTCCTCGCCGTGCGGCTCGGTCCTGACGGGCGCAGCGGCGTCCCCCCGGTGCGCGAGCGGTGGCTCGGCGCGGACGACGGCGGGCTCCCGGGGCCGTCGTGAGGCCTGTGGGAGGGGCCGCCGACGCCCCGCGCGGGGGTCAGCGCCCGCTGCTCCGGTCCAGCGCCGCGTCGAGGTTGACCGCCGCCGAGATGAGCGCGAGGTGGGTGAAGGCCTGCGGGAAGTTGCCGAGCGCCTCGCCGGAGGGGCCGATCTCCTCGGCGTAGAGCCCGAGGTGGTTGGAGTAGGTGAGCATCTTCTCGAAGACGATCCGCGCCTCCTTGAGCCGCCCGGCGCGGGTGAGGGCCTCGACGTACCAGAACGAGCAGAGGTTGAAGGTGCCCTCCTCGTCGGCGATGCCGTCGTGGCCGGTGATGGCGTAGCGCGAGACGAGCGAGTCCGCGACGAGCTCGTCGCCGATCTTGTCCAGCGTCGACAGGAAGCGCGGGTCGGTCGGGCCCGCGAACTTCACGAGCGGCATGACGAGCAGGGACGCGTCGAGCAGCCGGCTGCCCGGGTGCATGGCGTACGCCCCGAGCTCGGCGTCCCAGCACTCCTCCTGCACGAAGCGGTGCGCCTTGTTGGCGATCTTGCGCCAGCGCTCCGTCGGGGCCGGCAGGCCACGGTCGCGCGCCACGCGCAGGGCGCGGTCGTAGGCGACCCACGTCATGAGCGCCGAGTAGGTGAAGCGCTGCTGCGGCCCGCGGACCTCCCACACGCCCTCGTCGGGCTCCTGCCAGTGGTCGGCCAGCCAGTCCAGCCGCTTGCCGAGCGTCGTCCACAGGTCGTAGCTGATCGGCACCTGGCGGTTGTAGAGGTAGACGGAGTCCATCACCTCGCCGTACACGTCGATCTGGCGCTGCCCGACCGCGGAGGTCCCGACGCGGACGGGGCGGGAGCCCTTGTAGCCCTCGAAGTGCTCGAGCACCGTCTCGGGCAGGTCGGCGCTGCCGTCGACCCCGTACATGATCATGACGTCGCGGTCGACGGAGGCCTCCTCGCACCGCTTCTGGATCCAGTCCATGAAGGCGGCGGCCTCGTCGAGGAAGCCCAGGCGCATGAGCCCGTAGACGGTGAACGCGGCGTCGCGCAGCCACGCGTACCGGTAGTCCCAGTTGCGCCCACCGCCCAGCTGCTCGGGCAGCGAGGTCGTCGGCGCGGCGACGAGCGCACCGGTGGGGTGGTAGACGAGGAGCTTCAGCGTCAGCGCGGAGCGCTGCACCATCTCGCGCCAGCGGCCCCGGTAGCGCGACCCGGCGACCCACTGCTGCCAGAAGTCGCTCGTCCGTGCGAAGAGGTCGTCCACCTCGCCGTTGAGGAGCGCGCGCTCGACGCCCCACCACTCGAGGACGACGTCGACCTGCTCGCCCTCGTCGACGTCGAAGAGGGACTCGACCCCGCGCCCGTCCGCGGTCACCCGCAGGGGCACCGTCGTGCGGAGGACGCACTCGCCCGCCGAGGAGGTGATGACCGCGCCCACGCCCTCGACGACGCGCACCTCGTGGGGGACCCGTCCGTAGTCGAACGCCGGCCGGCAGACCAGCTCGAAGCCGGTCCGGCCGCGCACCGACGACGCCTGCCGCACGAGCAGGTCGCGCGCCGCGGCGACGTCGCTCGTCTCGGGGACCATGAAGTCGACGACCTCGCCGACCGAGTCCCGCGTGAGGTAGCGCGTCAGCAGGATGTTCGTGTCCGGCAGGTACAGCTGCTTGGGCCGCAGGCTCGTGCGCGCCGACAGGCGGAAGGACCCCCCGCGCCCGGCGTCCAGCAGCGACGCGAACAACGACGGCGCGTCGAAGCGGCTCGGGCAGTACCAGTCGATGGTCCCGTCGACGCCGACGAGGGCGACCGTGCGCAGGTCGCCGATCACGCCGTGCTCCTCGATGGGCAGGTAGGTCTCCGCCACGGGCGAAGCATCACCCATGCCGGTCCGTCCCGGGCACGCGGCCCGCCGGTCCGGGCGCACCGCTCGACGGGTCGATCAGCCGCCCAGGAGCACCTCGGCGCGGTGGCAGGCAGCGAGCCGCTCGTCGGCGTCGCCCCTGGCCCGGCGCAGGAGCGGCACGTCGGTGGAGCACTCCTCGACGGCGAGAGGGCAGCGGGTGCGGAAGCGGCAGCCGCTCGGCGGGTCGGCGGGAGAGGGAGGCTCGCCGCGCAGGACCTCCCGGCGGCCGAGCCGGCCGCGCTGCGTGCGGTCCACCGACGGGGAGGCGGACAGCAGGGCCCGCGTGTAGGGGTGCGCCGGGCGCTCGAAGACGGGCTCGGCGTCCCCCACCTCGGCGAGCCGCCCGAGGTACATGACGGCGACCCTGTCGGCGACGTGGCGCACGACCGACAGGTCGTGGGCGATGAAGACGACGGCGAGACCGAGCTCGTCGCGCAGACGCCCCAGGAGGTTGACCACCTGGGCCTGCACCGAGACGTCCAGCGCGGAGACCGGCTCGTCGCAGACGAGCACCGAGGGCTCGAGGGCGAGCCCGCGGGCGATGCCGATGCGCTGCCGCTGCCCGCCGGAGAACTGGTGCGGGTAGCGCCCGAGCATCCCCGCCGACAGGCCGACGAGCTCGAGCAGCTCGCCGGCGCGCTGCCGGCGGGTCGCGCGCGACCCGGTCCGGGCCGCCGCCAGCGGCTCGGTGACGACCTGCTCGACCGTCATCCGCGGGTCCAGCGAGGCGTAGGGGTCCTGGAACACCATCTGCACGCCCCGGCGCATGACGCCGTGCTCGGCGCGGCCCATCCGCGTCACGTCGGTGCCGCGGTAGGACAGGGTGCCGGCGTCGGGACGCTCGAGCCCGACGAGCATCCGGGCGAGCGTCGACTTGCCGCAGCCGGACTCGCCGACGACGCCGAGCACCTCGCCGGCGCGCAGCCGCAGGTCCACCCCGTCGACGGCGGAGACGGTGCGCCGGCGCAGGCCGGAGCGGCCGGCCGGGTAGCGGCGCGCGAGGCCCCGGGCGTCGAGGACGACCTCGCCCCCGACGTCGCCCCGGGACGCCGGGGTGCCGGTCCCGGTGGTGCCGGTCCCGGTGGTGCCGGTCTCAGCGGTGCTCATCGAGGACCTCCTGGGAGCGGATGCAGGCGCTGGTGCGCGGCCCGGCGGCGCCGTCGTGCCGGCGCGGCGCCGGGACCTCCGCCGAGCACGCGGGCAGCGCCCACGTGCAGCGCGGGGAGAACGCGCAGCCCGGGGGCGTCTGCGCCGGGACGGGCGGGGACCCCGGGATCGTCGCCAGCGCGCCCGCGGTCGTCGCGGCCTGGGGCACCGAGGCCAGCAGGGCCCGCGTGTAGGGGTGCGCGGGCCGCACCAGCACGTCGTCGGCCGAGCCGGCCTCGACGACGCGGCCGGCGTACATGACGGCCACGCGGTCGGCGACCTCGCTGACGACGCCGAGGTCGTGCGTGATGAGCAGCACCCCCATCCCGAGGTCGCGCCGGAGGCCGTCGAGGAGCTCGAGCACCTGCGCCTGGACGGTGACGTCCAGCGCCGTCGTCGGCTCGTCGGCGACGAGCAGCTCGGGCTCCAGGGCGACGGCCATGGCGATGAGGATCCGCTGGCGCATGCCGCCGGAGAACTGGTGCGGGTAGTCGCGCACGCGCTGGGCGGCGCCCGGGATGCCGACCATGGCGAGCAGCTCCACGGCGCGGGCGCGGGCCGCCCGGCGCGAGGCGCCGGTGTGGACGCGCACGAGCTCGCCGACCTGGTCGCCGACGGACAGGACGGGGTTGAGCGCCGACAGCGCGTCCTGCACGACGAGGGCCATCCGTCGGCCACGCAGCGGGCGCAGCTGCCGCTCGGTCAGCGCCGTCAGGTCGAGGCCGGCCAGGGACATCTCGTCGGCGCTCGTGCGCATCCCCGGCGCGCCCAGGCCGAGGACGGCACGCGCCGTCACCGACTTGCCGGAGCCGGACTCGCCGAGCAGGGCGACGAGCTCGCCCCGCCCGACGTCGAGGTCGACGCCGCGGACGAGCTCGACCGCCTCGTCGCCGGTGCCGGCCGCGACGCGCAGGCCCCGCACGCGCAGGAGCGGGTCGTGGGCGGCCCGGGAGGGCGGCGGCACGGTCGAGGGGACCGCCATGAGGGGCTCCTGCGGGTGTCGGCGGGCTGGGGCGAGGTGCGGCGGGCGGACGGCGCCGGCGGGGGAGGCGGCGCCGTCCGCTGCACCAGGGCGTGCCCGTCGAGTGTTGCCTGGATGTAACGACCTGTCGAGTGCCGTGCCGGATCTTGTCGCAAGTCTTGACGCAGCCGCCCGATCGTGGCGGACTACTGCTCGTCACGCCGGGGCGAGCGCTCCGGGACCGCCGACCGAGGAGCCCGCCGTGCTCGAGCCCGCCAAGCGCTACACCGGCTACACCGCGTACGACTACCTGGAGCCCGGTGCCGACTTCCGGGAGTTCCGCTACGCCGCCCAGCTCGGCCGCGTCCCCGCCTACACCGGTCTCGACCTCTCCACCGAGCAGGCCGAGCGGGCGCAGCGGCTGCTCGAGACGGAGCGGGTCATCTCCCTGCACGAGCACGTCCAGGTCTTCCCCGAGGACATGGGGGAGCTGCGCGAGCACATCCGCGCAGGCCGCGAGCCCACCGGCTACGAGGGCCTGTCGCGCTCGGGCCTGACGGCCGTGTTCGACAACGGCATGGACGGCACCTGCTGCATCAGCAGCGACGCGGGCTGGAAGTACCAGGACGTGCTCTTCGACCTCGGGGTCCGGATGGCGGACCTCGCCCACCAGGACTTCGTCGTCAAGGGCGAGTCCCTGGCGGACATCGAGGAGGCGCACGCCACGGGGCGCATCGCCCACGTCTTCGCCCTCGAGGCCTCGACGATGATCGAGAACGAGGTCGACCGGCTCGACGTGCTCTACGGCTTCGGCGTGCGCCAGATGGGCATCGCCTACTCCGAGGCCAACACGCTCGGCAGCGGTCTCAAGGAGCGCGGCGACGGCGGGCTCACCTACTTCGGCGACCGCGCCGTCGACCGGATGAACAAGCTCGGCATCGCCATCGACGTCTCGCACTCCGGCGACCAGACCTGCCTGGACACCATCGCGCGCTCGCGCGTGCCCGTCTTCATCACGCACGCCGGGGCCCGCAGCGTCTGGCCGACCAACCGGATGAAGCCCGACGAGGTCATCCGCGCCTGTGCCGAGCGCGGCGGCGTCATCGGCATCGAGGCCGCGCCGCACACCACGCTGTCGCCGGACCACACGCGGCACAGCCTCGAGTCGGTGATGGACCACTTCACCTACTGCGTCGACCTCGTCGGGATCGACCACGTCACCTTCGGCCCCGACACCCTCTACGGCGACCACGTCGGCCTGCACGACGCCTTCACGGCGAACCTCTCGATCAGCCAGGCGCACGGCCACGTGGACTACGAGAAGGTCGAGTACGTCGACGGTGTCGAGAACCCGACGGAGGCCTTCGGCAACATCATCGGCTGGCTCGTGCAGCACGGCTACTCCGACGACGAGATCCGCAAGGTCGTCGGCGGCAACACCCTGCGTGTCCTCGAGCAGGTGTGGTTCTGATGGGCGCCCCGCGCCGGACCGCGGCGACGGCCCTGGCCGCCTCCGCCGCACTGGCTCTCGCCGCCTGCGCGCCCAGCGCGCCGGGCGAGGGCCCGGAGGGCGGCGGCGACGCCTCGGGTGGCGGCGACGGCTCGCTCGTCGTCGCGACGACGACCGACGTCGTCAACTACAACCCGCTCGTGGGCAACAGCCGCACGGACTCCTGGGTCACCGACCTCATGTACCCGCGGCTGCTGCACATCAACGACCAGGGCGAGAAGGAGGCGGCCCTCGCCACCGACTGGGGGTACGCCGACGACCTCACCGGCTACTTCGAGATCCGCGACGACATGTCGTGGAGCGACGGCGAGCCGCTGACGGCCGACGACGTGGCGTGGACGCTGCAGAGCGTGCTCGACGACCAGCCCGCCGGCACGCTGCTGGGGCAGATGGGGGCCGTCGAGTCGGTGGAGGCGACGAGCGACACGCGCGTGGAGCTGCACCTGTCGGAGCCGGACGCCGTCGTCGTCCCCGAGGTCGGGTTCTGGGCCGTCGTCGTGCCGCGGCACGTCTTCGAGCCGGAGGGCAGCCTCGCCGACTTCGCGAACGACGCGCCGCAGGCCGACGGCGCCTGGGTCAGCGCGGGTCCCTACGCGCTCAGCGAGGTCCAGCGCGGCCAGAGCTACACGATGGAACGGGTCGAGGACTACCCCCTCGCCGACGACGGGACGCCGAACGCGTCCGAGGTCGTCTTCCGCGTCTACCCCGACGTCAACACCGAGCTGCTGGCGCTGCAGAGCGGCGAGGTCGACCTCGTCGCCAACGCGCTGCCGCCCTCGCAGGTAGAGCGGCTGCAGGGGACCGACGGGATCGAGGTCACCGAGGTGCCCGGGCTCGGCTACGCCCACCTCGTCTACAACATGCAGGAGGAGCGGCTCGCCGACGTCCAGGTGCGCCGGGCGCTGGCGGCCGCCGTCGACTACGACACGATCCGCGAGGTCGTCCTCCAGGGGCAGGCCGTCTCCGCCGGCAGCAACCCCCTGATCCCCGTGCTCTCGCAGTTCGCCGAGGACGGCCAGGAGGAGTACGCGTACGACCCCGAGCAGGCGCGGCAGCTGCTCGCCGACGCCGGCGTGCAGGACACGACCTTCTCGCTGCTCTACAACCTCACCGACCCGGTGATGGCGCAGTCGGCGCAGCTGATGGCCGAGCAGGCCGCCGAGGCCGGCATCACCCTGGAGCTCGACGGCCGCGAGCGCAACGCCTACCTGGCGGCGACGGACGCGGGTGACTACGAGGTCTACCTCGGCAACTTCGCGATCATGGACGACCCGGTGACGAACTTCCGGCTCTCCTACCAGCCGGGCGGGGTCATCAACTACACCTACGTCGACGACCCGCAGCTCAACGGGCTCATCGACGAGGCGGGGCGCCAGCTCGACGTGGCCGACCAGGTGCCGATCATGCGCGAGGCCGCCGGCATCGTGAAGGACCAGGTGTACGACAACATCCTGTACACCCAGAACCTCTACCTCGCGCACAGCGACGAGTGGTCGGGCTTCGAGGTCCAGCCGAGCGAGCTGCTGTCGGTCGTCAACCCCGTGTCGCTGGCGAACGCGACGACCGGCGGCTGAGGAGGCCCCGGTGCCCGCTCTCGCCGCCTTCGCCCTCCGCCGGCTCGGCCGGGGCGTCGTGACCGTGTGGTTCGCCGTCACGGCGACCTTCCTCCTGCTGCGCCTGCTCCCGGGCGACCCGGCGCTCGCCGTGGCCAGCCCGACCATGACGGACGAGACGCGGGCGGCCGTCCTGGAGCGGTACGGCCTGTCCGACCCGCTGCTCGTCCAGTACGGCCGGTACCTCCTGGCCCTCGTCCAGGGCGACCTGGGCACGTCCTTCACCCAGGGGCAGCCCGTCTCCTCGGTGCTCCTGGAGCGGCTGCCCTGGACCCTCCTGCTCACCGGCACCGCGCTCGTCGTCACCGTCGGGGTGGGCATCCCCCTCGGGGTCCTGGCGGCGGCGCGGGCCGGCAGCGGGCTCGACCGCCTCGTCCAGGGGCTCGGCGTCACGGGGCAGTCGCTGTTCGTCCCGAGCGTGGGGGTGCTGCTGCTCTACGTCCTCGGGCTGCAGCTCGGCTGGTTCCCCATCGGCGGTGCGTACGACCGCGACGTCTACGGGGGCCGGTGGTACCTCAGCGTGGTACGCCACCTCGTGCTCCCGGCGCTGTCGCTGGCCCTGGTGCAGCTGGGCGCCTACATCATCACGCTGCGCTCGACGCTCATCGAGGCGCTCGGCGAGGACTACTGCGCCCTCGCCCGCGCGGGCGGCATCCCGTACCGGCGCGTGCTGTGGAAGCACGCGCTCCGCAACGCCCTGCTCCCGACGACGACGCTCGTCGGGCTCCAGCTGGGCTTCCTCGTCGGAGGCGCCGTGCTCACCGAGACCGTCTACGCCTACCCGGGCGTCGGCCGCGGGATCTACGAGGCGGTGACGCAGCTCGACTTCCCGGTGCTGCAGGGCGCCTTCGTGCTCCTGGCCGTCACCGTCGTCGTCGCGAACCTGCTCACGGACCTCGTGTACGGGCTGCTCGACCCGCGGGTGCGGACCTGATGGCCGCGCCCACGAGCCGGCCGGCGCCGGGCGTCGCCCCGGGTCGTCCGCCGGCGGGGCCCGACCCCTCCGACTCCGGGGGAGCCGGGGACGTCGAGGCCGTCGAGCAGGTCGAGGACCGCGCGAGCTCGGCCCGGGACACCTGGCGGGCCTTCCGGCGGCAGCCGCTCGGGGTGCTCTCGCTCGGCGTCCTCGCCCTGCTCGTCGTCGTCGCCGTGCTGGCGCCCGCGCTGGCGCCCTACCCGGCCGGGACGGGTCCCTCCGTCCTCGCCGCGCCCTCGGGGCAGGCCTGGTTCGGCACGGACAGCCTCGGGCGGGACGTCTTCGGCGAGGTCGTCTGGGGCACGCGCTCCAGCCTGCTCGTCGCGGCGGGCGCGTCGGTGCTCGCGATCGTCCTCGGGACCCTCGTCGCCGTCGTCGGCGCGTGGTGGCGGCGCGCGGACGCCGTCGTCGGCCTCGTCGTCGACCTCGTCCTGTCGCTGCCGGTGCTGCCGCTGATGATCCTCGTCGCGGCCCTCGTCGGGCCGAGCACGACGACGATCGTCCTCGTCATCGCCGCCTTCTCGTGGCCGGAGGTCACGCGGGTCGTGCGCTCGCTGGCGCTGACCGTCGTCCAGCTGCCCTACATGGACGCCGCGCGGCTCCTCACGCCGTCGGCGACGTGGATCATCACGCGGCACCTGCTGCCGGCCGTGACCCCCGTCGTCGTCGTCTCGGTCGTGCTCACCGCCTCGCGGGCGGTGCTGTCCGCGGCCGGGCTGGCCTTCCTCGGGCTCGGCGACCCCTCGACGTGGTCGTGGGGCCGGATCCTCTTCGAGGCGCAGCAGGCGGGCGCCATGTCGAGCGCGTGGTGGCTGACGCTCTTCCCGTCGCTGGCGATCCTCGCGCTGGTGCTGGCCGCGACGCTCGCGTCCATCGCCTTCAACGACGCCCGCGACCCGCGGTCAGGAGCCCGCCGGTGAGCGCCGTGGCCGCAGGGGCCCGCTTCGGCCAGCGCCTGGGTCCGCAGGTGCTGCGGCGCCTGCAGGCCCGCGCCGCGCAGCGGGTGGCGGACGCCGGGCTCGCCGGGGTGGTCACCGACGACCCGGACGACGTGGCCTACCTCACGGGCTTCTTCCACCACCCGGGCGAGCGCCCGGTCGCGGTGTGGCTGGGCGCCGACGGGCGCTGCGTGCTCCTCGTCCCGCTGCTCGAGCGCGACCACGCGCTGAGCCAGGCGGCGCTCGCCGAGGTCGTCACCTACCCCGAGTTCCCCGGCGTCGTGCCCCCGTTCTCCGCGCTGGCCGAGGTGCTGTCCGCGGACGTCGGCGCCCGGCGCGCCACGGGGCGCGGCGCCCCCGTCGGGCACGCCCCGTCGACGTCGTCGGAGCGGCTGGTGGCGCTCTCGCAGGCGCTGCGGGCGGCCCTGCCCGGCGTCACGCTGTCGAGCACCCAGGAGGTGCGGCGGTCCCGGTACCGGAAGGTGCCGGAGGAGGTGGCGCTGCACGCCGAGGCGGCGCGCATCACCGACCTCATGCTCGCGGCGGGCCGCCGGCTCGTGGAGGAGGCCGTCGAGGCGGGCGGCGAGCTCCCCAGCGAGGCCGAGCTGGCGGAGCACGTGACCGCGGTCGGCAGCGCCACCATGCGCGCGGAGCACGACGACGTCGTGGAGGCCGGCTTCCTCGCCGGCGGTCTCGTGTACTCCGGGCCCGGCAGCGCGCACCCGCACGCGCGGCCCTCCGGGCGGCGGCTGCGGCGGGGCGAGACCTTCCTGCTCTCGCTCGGCGCCTGCGTCGGCGGGCGGTACGTCGAGGGCGAGCGCACCTTCGTCCTCGGGGAGCCCGACGACCGGCAGCGCCGGCTCTACGAGGCGGTGCGGCGCGCCCAGGGCGCCGGCGCGGCCGCGCTGCGCCCCGGCGCCCGGTGCTGCGACGTCAACGCCGCGTGCCTGGCCGTCATCCGTGACGCGGGGCTGGGCCGGCACCTGCTGCACCGCCAGGGCCACGGGATCGGCGTCGGCATGCACGAGCCGCCGTGGCTGGAGGACGGGGACCCCACCGTCCTGGAGGAGGGCTTCGTCGTCTCCAACGAGCCGGGCGTGTACGTGCCCGGCCACGCGGGCTACCGCATCAGCGACACGATGCTCGTGACGGCCGACGGCGCGGTCCCGCTGACCACCTACCCCCGGGCGCTCGGCGACGTCGTCGTCGGCCGCTGAGCCCCACCGCCACCACCCGGGACGGCGTGGGCGGCCCGCCCGAGCGGCGGCACGACGGACGACACGACCGCCGCACCACCGACGAGAGACCGCCGCCGAGACGAGGAGAACCGCTGTGCGCGTGAGCATCAACGACAACGAGCTCGAGGTCGAGGTCCTGGGGCCCGAGGGGGCGCCCGTCGTCATCGCCTGCCACGGTGCTCCCGGCCTGGGCTCGCGAGCCGAGCCGCGCGCCAGCTTCGGCCGCCTCGCCGACACCTACCGCGTGCTCGTCTACGACGCGCGCGGGTCCGGGGTCAGCGAGGGCAAGGGGCCGTTCACCCACGAGCAGTGGGCCGCGGACGTCGAGGGCCTGCGCGCGTGGGTCGGCGCCGAGCAGGTCGTCCTCGCCGGCGGCTCCTACGGCGGCTTCATGGCGATGGAGTACGCGACCCGGTACCCCGAGCGCGTGCTCGCGCTGGTGCTGCGCGACACCTCGCCCGACCACGCGAACGAGGACCTCGCGCGGGCGAACGCCCTGGCGACCGACCGGGTGCAGCTCGACCTGGAGAAGTTCGGCCGGATCATGGACGGCCGGACGCGGGACGACGCCGACCTCAAGGACTGCTGGCGGGAGATCCTGCCGCTGTACGACCACGTCTACGACCCGGCGAAGGTCGAGGAGAAGGTCGAGAGCACGTACTACCGCTACGAGACGCACAACTGGGCCTTCACGGAGAACATGCCGCGGTACGACCTCAAGGACCGGTTGCCGTCGATCACGTGCCCCGTGCTCGTCACCGTCGGCCGGGACGACTGGATCACCCCGGTGGCCTGCAGCGAGACGATCGCCCGTCTCGTCCCGCATGCTCGGCTCGTGGTCTTCGAGGAGTCCGGGCACAGCCCCCAGGTGGAGCAGGCGGAGGAGTGGACGGCGACCGTCCGCGGCTTCCTCGACGAGGTCGTCGGCGCCGTCGCGCCCTCAGGTCGCGCCTGACATGGCGGTCGGGGGGGCCGGTGCGGCGGCGGGGGCGGAGGTCCGTGCCCTCGACGACCTCGACCGGCGCATCGTCAGCGCCCTCCAGCTCGACGGGCGCGCGAGCTGGACCGCCGTCGCCGAGCGGTGCGGCACCTCGGTGCCGACGGTGGCCCGGCGGGCGGAGCGGCTGTTCGCCGACGACGTCATCCGGGTCGCGGTCATGCCCGAGGTGGGCGCGGACGGACCCAGCGAGTCCTTCCTCCTGCGGATCACCTGCCGCCCGGGCATGCAGCGGCGCGCCATGGAGGAGCTCGCCGCGATGCCCGAGGTCCGCTTCCTCGCGCTCGTGACGGGCGAGGACGACATCGTCGCCGAGTGCGTCGTCCCCCGCGGCGCCTCGCTCTTCGAGCACCTCGTCGAGGGCGTGCAGCGCCTCGAGGGCGTGGAGCGCTGCCGGAGCGACCTCCTCCTGCACGTCTACAAGGTCGCACACGACTGGTCGCGCCAGCTCCTCGGCGAGGACGACGCCGAGAGCGGGCCGACGAACCCGCACTGCCAGCCGACGCACTTCGACGAGACCGACCGCGCGATGCTGGCCCTGCTGCGCGAGGACGGTCGGGCCAGCTTCCGCGCGCTCGCGGAGTCGTTGGGGCTCAACGAGTCCACGGTGCGCCGCCGCCTCGAACGGCTGCTCGCCGGGGGGTGCGTCATGGTCGTGACGCTCGTGCCCGCGGCGGCCCTGGGCCTGGAGTCGGAGACGCTCCTGCGCATCGGGGTGACGCCCTCCCGGCTGGTGGAGGTGGCCACCGCGCTCGCCTCGTACCGCTCCGTCCGCTACCTCGCCGCCACCCTGGACGGCAGCTCGCTGCTCTGCGAGGTCATCGCCGGCTCCACGGAGGACCTCTTCGCCTTCACGACCGAGGTGCTCGCGCCCCTGCCGGGGGTGCTCGGCTGGTCGGCCGCCATGGAAGTCCTCGTCGCCAAGCGCGGCTTCGTCACGACGCCGTGGTGGGACACCCGGGTCGAGCGGGTGCGACGAGTGGGTCGTACGGCGGTCCGTCGCCGGGCGTGAGCCCGCCCGGCCGCGCCGGCGCCCGTCCGGCCCGGTCCTCCTCGGCCGGTCCTCGTCGGCCCGGGACTCGCCGGGAGGTCCGCCGGACGTCACCGGAACGAGACCCGACCGCTCTTGACTGCGCTGTCATCGGCGACCTAGCGTCCCGCCATCTCATCCATGACAGCGCAGTCAGGAGCTGGTGTGACCGCTCTCCGGACCTCTTCCGACGTCGCGCCGCCGCGCCGTCGCACGAGCACGGGCGTGGTCATGACGGACGTCGCCGCGGTGGCCGGGGTGAGCCAGAAGACCGTCTCCCGGGTGGTCAACGGCTCGTCGCAGGTACGTCCCGAGGTGCGGCTGCGCGTCCAGCAGGCGATCGACCAGCTCGGCTACCGGCCGAACGGCGCGGCGCGGGCCCTCGTCACGAGTCGCACGCACGTCATCGGTGTCGTGGGCCTCGGTTCCGCGCTCTACGGCGTCGCCCAGCACGTCATGGGCATCGAGCGCGCCGCCCGCGCCGCGGGGTACGGCGTCGTGGTGGTCTCCACCGAGGAGGGCGACGGCGACGAGGTCACCGAGGGCGTGGAGCGGGTGCTCGCCCTGGGGGCCGAGGGGGTCGTGCTCGTCGAACCGCTCTTCGACGCGAGCCGCCATCTCGCCCGCTACGCCGGCACGCCCCTGGTGACGGCGACCCAGGCGGTCGGCGAGGAGCAGCGCGTCGCGACGGTGGACGTGGACCAGGAGCAGGGCGTCGACCTCGCCGTCGACCACCTCGTCGCCCTCGGCCACCGTCGGATCGGTCACCTGGCAGGCCCCTCGACGTGGCGCAGCGGACTCGTGCGCGAGCAGGCGTGGCGGCGGGCCCTGGAGCGCCACGGCCTCCCCGTGCCCGCACCCGTCCGGGGCGACTGGTCGCCCCGCTCCGGGTACCACGGCATGCGCGAGCTCCTGGCAGGTGAGCGCCCGACGGCGGTCCTCGCCGGCAACGACCACATGGCGGTGGGGGCGATGCGGGCCCTCGCCGAGGCGGGGCTCCGTGTGCCGCAGGACGTCTCGCTCGTCGGCTTCGACGACGTGCCCGAGGCGGAGTACCTGCCGGTGCCTCTCACGACGGTGCGCCAGGACTTCGCCCTCGTCGCCGAGCGGTCGGTGGCGAGCGTCGTGGAGCTCGTCGAGCGGGGCGGCGACGGGAGCCGGCGTGTCAGCGTGCCGGTCACCTTCCACCCCCGTGCCAGCACCGGACCGGCGCCGGTGGGTGGTGGTCGCAGCGCCTGAGCGTCCCCCGTCCCTGCTCGCGATCCACCCCGGTCTTCCCCCGACGAAGGAGTCGCCCCGCATGTCCACCTCACGCACCGCGTCCCGCGCCCTCTCCCGCGCCGCCAGGCGTCGCTCGCTGGCGGCCGTCGTGGCCGCCTCCGCCCTCGCCCTGTCCGCCTGCGGCGGGGACGGAGGTGGCGGCAGCGGCGGCGACGGCGGCTCGGACGTCGAGCCGGTCACCCAGGAGCAGATCGACGAGGCCATGAGCACCCCGACCGAGCTGACGTTCTGGACCTGGCTCCCGGACGCCCAGAAGGAGGTCGACCTCTTCGAGAAGGCCTACCCGGACATCTCGGTCAACCTCGTCAACGCCGGGCAGGGGCTCGACCAGTACACGAAGCTGCGCACCGCCATCCGCGCCGGGGAGGGCGCCCCCGACGTCGCCCAGATCGAGTACCAGTACCTGTCGTCCTTCAACCTCGGCGGCGACCTGCTGGACCTCGGGCCGTACGGTGCCTCCGAGCTCGAGGGCACCTACCCGGACTGGGTGTGGGAGCAGATCACCCGCGACGGCGCGGTCTACGGCATCCCGCAGGACATCGGTCCGATGGGCTCGCTGTACCGGCAGGACATCCTGGACGAGGCCGGGATCGAGCCGCCCGCCACCTGGGACGAGTTCGCCGAGGCCGCGCGGACGCTGCACGAGCAGATGCCGGACACGTACCTCACCAACATGCCGGGCAACGACCCCGGTCAGTTCGTGGGCCTCCTGTGGCAGAACGGCGCCAAGCCCTTCGGCTTCGACGGCGACGAGACGGTGACGATCGACCTCGACAGCCCCGAGGTCACCGAGGTCGTCGACTACTGGCAGGGCCTCATCTCCGAAGGCGTGGTCTCGACCGACGCCGACTTCAACGACCAGTGGTACCAGGGCCTGTCCAACGGCAAGTACGCCTCGTGGCAGACGGCCGCATGGGGCCCGGTGTTCCTGCAGGGCACGGCGGCCAACACCTCCGGCCTCTGGCGCGCGGCCGCGCTGCCCGCCTGGGAGGAGGGCGAGACCGCGACGGGCAACTGGGGCGGTTCGACCGACGCCGTCCTCTCCTCGACGGACAACCCCATCGCGGCCGCGCAGCTCGCGAAGTTCATCAACACCGACCAGGAGTCGGCGCTGACCCTCGCGCTGGACCAGTTCCTGTTCGTGCCGAGCGACGTCGTGCTGGAGGACCAGGAGTTCCTCGACGCCGCGCCGGAGTTCTTCGGCGGGCAGCAGGTGAACCAGCTCTTCACCGAGCTGTCCACCGAGGTGGACACCGACTTCGGCTGGCTGCCCTTCACCGACTACGCCTACAACAGCTTCAACGACACCCTCGGCACGGCGATCGCGGAGGGCGGGGACATGGCCGCGGGACTCGCGGCGTGGGAGCAGGACATCACGTCCTACGCCGAGCAGCAGGGCTTCACGGTCCAGTGAGCGCCCCCACCAGCGCACGACCGGCCGCGGGCGGCGACGCCCGCGGCCGGTCGGGCCGGCGCGGCCACAGCCCGGCCGTGCGCCGTCAGCACCGGGCGGCGTACGTGCTCGTCGCCCCCTTCATGGCCGTCTTCGCGGCCATGCTCGTCGTCCCGCTGGTCTACGCGCTCTACCTCTCCCTGTTCCGGGAACAGCTCGTCGGGGGGCGCAGCTTCGTCGGCCTGGCGAACTACGCACGGGCGCTGGGCGACTCGGCCTTCGTCGAGGGCGTGCTCCGGGTGTCGCTCTTCCTGGTCGTCCAGGTGCCGATCATGCTGGGGCTCGCCCTCTTCTTCGCCCTGGCGCTGGACTCGGGGCGGCTCTTCGCCCAGCGTTTCGTCCGGCTGAGCATCTTCCTGCCGTACGCCGTCCCCAGCGTCGTGGCCACCCTCATGTGGGGGTACCTCTACGGACCGGACTTCGGCCCCTTCACGCAGATCGCGGAAGGCCTCTCGCTGCCCGCGCCTCCCTTCCTGTCCTCGGACTGGATGCTCGGCTCGTTGATGAACATCCTCACGTGGGAGTTCATCGGCTACAACATGATCATCATGTTCGCCGCTCTGCGGGCGGTGCCGGCAGACCTCTACGAGGCGGCACGGATGGACGGCGCGGGTGAGTTCCGCATCGCCTGGTCGATCAAGATCCCGGCGATCCGCTCGGCGATCCTGCTGACGGTCATCTTCTCCGTCATCGGCTCCTACCAGCTGTTCAACGAGCCGAACCTCATCCAGACCCTCGCGCCCAACGTCATCGACAGCGCGTACACGCCGAACGTCTACGCCTACAACCTCGCCTTCACGAGCCAGGACCTCAACTACTCCGCAGCCGTCGCCTTCCTGCTCGCCGCGGGCATCGCGGTGGTCTCGTACGTCGTCCAGCTCACGACCCAGCGGAGGGCCCGCTCATGACCGCCACCACCGAGCACGGTCGTCCGGAGGTGACGGGGACGGAGACGGCTCCCGCGCTGCTGCCCCGCCGGCGACGGCTGACCGGACGGCGCAGCCCGCTGCTCACCGTGCTCGTCATCATCACGCTGCCGTACTTCCTGCTGCCGCTGTACTGGCTCGTGGTGGCCTCGACGAAGGACAACGGCGACCTCTTCTCGTCCTTCGGGCTCTGGTTCGCCGACTTCAACCTCGTCGCCAACCTCCGGGACGTCTTCACGGCCCAGGGCGGGGTGTTCTGGTCCTGGATCGGCAACACCGTGCTCTACGCCGGGGTGGCCGGCGTCGGCGCGGCCTTCCTGGCCACGGCGGCGGGGTACGCCTTCGCCAAGTACTCGTTCCCGGCGGGCACGCTGCTGTTCTCGATCGTGCTCGGCGCCATCATGGTCCCGACGACGGCGCTGGCCATCCCGACGTACCTGCTCTTCGCCGAGGTGGACCTGACGAACACGCGCTGGGCGGTCATCCTGCCCAGTCTCGTCAGTCCTTTCGGTCTCTACCTGATGCGGGTGTACGCCGCGGACGCGGTGCCGACCGAGCTGATGGAGGCGGCCCGGGTCGACGGCGCCGGCGAGCTCCGGATCTTCGCCACGGTGGCGCTGCGCCTGCTGGCGCCGGGATTCATCACGGTCCTGCTGTTCCAGCTGGTCGCCACCTGGAACAACTACTTCCTGCCGCTCATCATGCTCAGCACCCCGAGCAAGTTCCCGCTCACCGTCGGGCTCGCCCAGTGGCAGTCCACGGCGGCCGGGGGCTCGGGCGCGCAGGCCCTGTTCTCGAGCGTCATCACCGGTTCTCTGGTCTCCGTGGTGCCGCTCATCATCGCCTTCCTGTACCTGCAGAAGTACTGGCAGGCCGGGCTGGCCACCGGAGGTGTCAAGGGATGACGGCCCAGCACGACGGACAGGGCGCTGCGGCGACCGAGAGGTCCCCCGGAGCGGTCCCGCTCCCGACGACGGTGCTCTTCGGGGCGGCCTACTACCCCGAGTACACGCCGGATCCGCGCGTGAAGACCGACCTCGACCTCATGGCCGAGGCGGGGTTCACCGTGGTGAGGGTCGGGGAGTCGGTCTGGTCCACGTGGGAGCCCGAGGACGGACACTTCGAGCTCGACTGGCTCGAGGAGGCCCTCGACGGGGCCCACGAGCGCGGCATCAAGGTCGTGCTCGGCACGCCGACCTACGCCGTCCCGCTGTGGTTGGTGCGCAAGCACCCCGAGATCGCGGCGGTCGACGACACGGGGCACCGCCGCCCGTGGGGCTCGCGGCAGGAGGTCGACTACACGCACCCGGCGTTCCGCTTCCACGCCGAGCGGGTGATCCGGGCTGTCGTCGGCCGGTACGCGGCGCACCCGGCCGTCATCGGCTACCAGGTCGACAACGAGCCGGGCCTCCACCTGTTCCACAACCACTCGGTGGTCGAGGGCTTCGTCGACGACCTGCGACGCACCTACGGCACCGTCGAGGCGCTCAACGAGGAGTGGGGCCTGACCTACTGGTCCCACCGGCTGTCCACCTGGGCAGACCTGTGGGAGCCGCGCGGGAACGCCCAGCCGCAGTACGACCAGGCCTGGCGGGCGTACCAGGCGCGGCTCACGACCGAGTTCATCGCCTGGCAGGCCGGTCTCGTGCGGCAGCTCGCGCGGGACGACCAGTGGGTCACCACGTGCGTGTCGTACTCGCGTCCGGCGGTCGACGAGTGGGACGTCGACCGGGCGCTCGACGTCGCGGCGGGCAACCCGTACTACGCGATGCAGGACGCGCTCGCGGTCCCGACCCCGGAGGAGTCGGCACCTCAGGGGTGGACGACGACGGGCACGTGGAGCGTGGTCCACAGCGCCGACCGGATGTACGCCTCCAAGCAGGCGCCCTTCCTCGTCACCGAGACGAACGCGGGGCCGATCGGCGGCTCGTCCACCAACTTCCCGGCCTGGGACGGGCAGTGGCGGCAGGTCGCGTGGGCCATGGTCGCCCGGGGCGCGCGGATGGTCGAGTACTGGCACTGGCACACGCTCCACGCCGGGACGGAGACCTACTGGGGCGGGGTCCTGCCGCACGACCAGCAGCCGGGACGGGTGTTCGAGCAGCTCTCCCGGCTGGGCGCCGAGCTCGGGCAGGCCGGGCCCGTGGTGGCCGGGCTGCGCCCGCACGCGCAGGTCGGCCTCCTCATGTCCGTCCCCTCGAAGTGGGGCCTCGCCTTCCAACCGCACGACGGGCCCCGCGGGGCCGGCCACTCCCCGGTGGACGAGACCGCCTACGAGCGGCTCACCGGGGTGTGGGCCAGGGCCGCCTTCGACGCGGGGCTCGGTGTGCGGGTGGTCCACGACCGCCAGCTCGTGCCGGCGGACGGGGTGGCGCGTGACCCGCACGAGGTGGCGGCAGAGCTGCCCGTCCTCGTCGCGGCGGGTCTCTACGTCGCCTCCGACGCCCTGCTGGACTGGCTGGTCGCCTACGCCGAGGCCGGCGGTCATCTCGTCCTCGGGCCGAGGACCGGGTACGCGGACCCGTTGGCGCGGGCGCGGCGAGAGGTGAAGCCTGCCCGCCTGGCCGCGGCAGCCGGGGTGCGCTACCAGGAGTTCACCAACCTCCCCTCCTCGGTCCCCCTCCGGTGGGAGGGCGAGGAGGAGCTCATGACGTGGCCCGTCGCGGCGCGCGCGACGACGTGGGCGGACGCGCTCGTGGCCGACGGTGCACGGGTGCTCGCGTGCTACGAGCACCCCCAGCTGGGCCGTTGGCCGGCGGTCACGACGCACGAGGTCGGCCGGGGACGGGTCACGACGGTCGGCACCGTCCCCGACGGCGAGACCAGCGCGGCCCTGCTCGACTGGTGCGCCCGCCTCGACGGGGCACCGGTGGCGGAGGAGCGCCGATGGCAGGGAGAGCCTTCCGTCACGGTCATGGGCGCCACGGTCCCGGACGGCCGCCGGCTCCACGTGGTGCACAACTGGTCCTGGGAGCCGGCCACCGCCGTCCTGCCCGTCGCCGCCCAGGACCTCCTCGGCGACGTGTCGCTGAGGGCCGGCGACCGCCTCGAGCTCGGGGCCTGGGACGTGCGGGTCCTCGTCGAGGTGCCGGCGACGGCCGGGGGGTGAGGCCCTACCCCTTCCCCGGCGGCACGGCCGTCGTCACCGGCGCCGCGGGCGGCATCGGTGCGGCGCTGGCCCGCGGGCTCGCGGCGCGGGGCAGCCACCTGGCGCTGCTCGACCGGGACGCGGACGGCCTCGCCCGGCTCGCCGAGGACCTGCGTCGCCGGCGCCCCGAGCTGTGGGTGCGCGCCTACGTCGTCGACCTCGCGGACGCCGGCGCGACGGCGGAGGCGCTCGCCGCCGTCCTCGCCGACCACGGGCGCGTCACGCTCGTCGTCAGCAACGCCGGCGTGGCGATGGGCGGGCGCTTCGCCGACCTGTCGCTGGAGGAGTTCTGGTGGGTCGTGGAGGTGAACCTCCGCGCCACCGTCCAGGTCGTCGGGACGCTGCTGCCGCGGCTGCGCGCCGAGCACGGCTCGCACCTCGTGACGGTCTCGAGCGTCTTCGGCCTGGTCGCGCCGCCGGGCCAGAGCGCCTACGCCACGAGCAAGTTCGCCGTCCGAGGCCTCACCGAGGCCTTGCGGGTCGAGCTGCGGCCGGACGGCGTCGGCGTCACCTGCGTCATGCCCGGGGGCGTGCGGACGCGGATCGCGCAGGACGCGCGGACGGCGGCGTCGGTCCCCGCCGACGAGGCGGCTGCGGGCCGGGCGGCCTTCGAGCGGATGCTGCGGATGGACCCGGCGGACGTCGCCGAGCGGGTGCTCCGCGCGGTCGAGCGACGCCGGCCGCGGCTGCTCGTCGGCGCGACGGCGGTCCTGCCGGCGCTCCTGGAGCGCGCGGTCCCGGGCTCGGCCGTGGCCGTCCTGGTCGCCGCCGAGAGGTCGGGCCGTCTCGTCGGACGGCTCCGGCGGCGTCGAGCCCCCTCCGCGTCGTGACCACCGCGCGACCCGTTCGTGACCCGCCCGAGATCCGGGGCTCAAGCCGGTCGGCCCGGCGGCCGAAGGACCCGGTACGAGCGACGCACGCCGACGCGCCGCACCGCCCGGCCCGAGCCGTGCGGCACCACCCGTCCGGAGCACAGGAGCCAGCGATGACCACGACCGTCACCACCGCCGACCGCCATCGCCCCCGCGGGGTCGCCCGTCGGGCCACCCGCCTGCTGGCGGTCGCCGGCCTCGTCGCGGGCACGGCCCTGTCCGCCCTGCCCGCCCAGGCCGCCACCGGCGCCATGCAGGTCCCCGCCACCGGCCGGGTCACCGCCGCCGTCGGCGGGCACTGCTCCTCGCCGGGCGACGGCCACGGCGGCGTCGACATCGCGGCGAGGACCGGCACGCCCGTCTACGCGGCCGACGACGGCGTCGTCAGCCTCGCCGGCACCAGGAGGGGCTCGGAGTCCTACGGGATCTTCGTCCGCGTCCACCACGCCTCCGGGTACCGCACCATCTACGCCCACCTGTCCCGCCTCGCGGTCAAGCCGAACCAGAAGGTCACGAAGGGGCAGGTCGTCGGCTACGTCGGCAACACGGGCCGCTCCTACGGCGCCCACCTGCACTTCGAGGTCCGCAAGGACAACGTCCGCCAGAGCGGCATCAACGCGAGCTTCCGCTGCCGCACGAACGTCACGGCGGGCACGCCGATCAGCTGGACCTTCCCGGGCCTCGCGCGCTGACGCCGACGACCGACCGGCCGCGGGAGCGGGCCGGGACGGGTCGTCCGGTCCTACGGTGCCCGCGTGAGCAGCCTGACGCGGTCGGTCGGCGTCCTCCCCCTGGTCGCGCTCGGCGCGGCGGGGGTGGTCGGGACCAGCTGGATCTACACCAACGGCGAGTTCTTCGACCGCTACGGCGCGGGCGGGGAGGTCCTCGGGCTCGTCGTCGCGGCGCTGCTCGCGAGCACCGTGGCCATGGCCTACGCCGAGCTGGCCGCGGCGCTGCCCCGCGCCGGCGGCGAGGTCGTCTACGCCTTCACCGCGTTCGGGCGGCGGACGGCGTTCGCGGCCGGGTGGCTCCTCGTCGGTGCCTACGTCAGCTCCCTCGCCTTCTACGTCGCGGCCTTCGGCTCGCTGCTCGCCGACGTCGTGCCGGCCCTGGAGACCGTGCGCCTGTACTCCGTCTCCGGGACGCCGGTGTTCCTGCCGGTGCTGGCTCTGGGCGTGGCGCTGGCCGCCGTCGTCTGCGCGCTCACGTGGGTCCGCGCGGCCCTCGGCGCCCGCGTCCAGGCGCTGCTGTTCGCCGTCATGCTGCTGCTGGGGGCGGCGATCGTCGTCGTCGGCTTCGCGCACGGCTCGGCCGCCAACGCCTGGCCGCCCTTCGCCGAGGACGCGGACGCCGTCGGGCAGACCGTCCGCTTCGTCCTCCCCGGCCTGACGTTCCTCACCGGGTTCGGCCTCGTGGCCGTGCTGGCCGAGGACGCCGACGTGAGCCCCCGACGCCTCGGGCGGGTGGTCATCGCCTCCGTGCTGCTGGCGGCGTCCTTCTACGTCGTCGTCCTGCTCGCGTCGGCCTGGGTCATCCCGTGGGAGCGGACGGCGCAGCTGCCGAACGGGACGATCGACGCCTTCCGCGAGGCGGGCTTCCCCGCCCTGGGCGCCGCGGCGTACGCGATCGCCGTCCTGGGGCTCCTGACGAGCTTCCTCGCGCTCTTCCTCGCCACCTCCCGGATCGTCCTGGCGATGGGTCGGGCCGGGCTGCTGCCGCGCGGCCTCGGCCGCCTCACCGGCAGGCGGTCGTCCCCGGGGCCCGCCCTGCTGTTCACCCTCGCCGCGACGGTCGTCCTGGGGTCGCTGGGCGAGGCGGCGACGACCTGGTTCCTCGACACCGGCGGGGTCTACATCGGGCTGGCGTGGACGCTCGCCGTGGTGAGCATGTACCGCCTGCCGCGGCGCTACCCCGACCTCGAGCGGCCCTACCGGCCGGCCCTGCGGTGGGCGCCGGCGCTCGGGGCGGCGGCCGCGCTCGGCGTCATCGCCTTCGCGCTCTACCCCGGCACCAGCCTCTCGCTCGTGTGGCCGGCAGAGCACCTCGTGCTCGCCGGCTGGCTGGGGCTCGGGCTGGTCCTCGCGCTGCTGGGGCGCGGGGACGACGACGCGGCGCGCCGGGAGCTGCTCGGCCCGCTGCACGAGCGGCTGGGGGACCGGGCGCCCGGCCGCTGACGGCGGTGGCGCCCGGGCCTCAGCCGGGAAGGTCCGGGTTGTGCGCGACCTCCCACAGGTGCCCGTCCGGGTCGGCGAAGTAGCCGTCGAGCCCGGCGAAGAAGGGGCTGGGAGCCGCCGGCTTGGTGACGACGGCCCCGGCCGCCTCGGCCTCGGCGAGGACGCGGACGACGTCGTCGTCGCCGTCGAGGTTGATCGCCGTGGTGACGCCCCGGAACGACGACGGCTGCTCGCCGTCGACGCCGGCGTCCTGCGCCAGGGCGTCGTGCGCGAAGAGCGCGAGCACCGACCCGGACGTCCGCAGGAAGGTGATCTCCGGCGTGGACGCCGGGTCCGGCTCCCACCCGAGCGCACCGTAGAAGGCGGTGGAGCGGGCGACGTCGCGGACGCCGAGGGTGATGATCGTGAGGCGGGCGGGGACGGCCATGGCGGCATCATGGACCTCCCACGGCGAGGTCCGACCGTCCTCCCCGACGTCGACCGGCGAAGCCGTCCACGGGCGTGAGCGTGCACGGCCACGCCCGTGGACAGCTCTCCGGAACCCCTAGCCTGCGGCGCCGTGGACCTCCCCGCCCTCCTCGCCGGCCTCGGCCTGGGGCTCTCGCTCATCGTGGCCATCGGGGCGCAGAACGCCTTCGTGCTGCGGCAGGGCCTGCGTGGGAAGCACGTCGGCGCCGTCGTCGCCCTGTGCACGGCCTCGGACGTCGTGCTCGTCGCGGCGGGCGTGGGCGGCGTCGGCGGGCTGGTGCAGCAGGCGCCGTGGGCGCTCGTCGCCGTGCGCGTCGCCGGCGCCTTCTTCCTCCTCGGCTACGCCGGCCACGCGCTCGCGCGCGCGCTGCGGTCCGCCGACGAGGCGCTCCTGCCGTCGCGCGCCCCCGAGCGGGGGACCCTGGCCGGTGCGCTGGGGACGGCGGCCGCGCTCACGTGGCTCAACCCGCACGTCTACCTCGACACCGTCGTCCTGCTCGGGTCCCTGTCGGGCACCCACGGCGACGGGCGCTGGTGGTTCGGCGCCGGGGCGGCGCTCGCGAGCGCGCTGTGGTTCACGGCGCTGGGCCACGGCGCGCGGTTCCTGCGCCCGCTCTTCGCGCGCCCCGGGGCCTGGCGGGTGCTCGACGGCCTGATCGCCGTCGTCATGGTCGTGCTGGCGCTCTCGCTCGTGGTGGGCCTCGGGCGGTGAGCGGCTCGGCGGGTCAGCCGGTGCGCCGCCAGGACAGGCGCATCCACGGGATGTCGGCGCCGTCGCGCTCGCGCACCCAGACGGCGCTCATCGAGGCGCCGTCCTCGGCGACCCGGAGCGTCGCGCGGGCGCCGGGGGCGCGGAACGTCCAGGTGCCGTCGCCGTCCACCGTCGCGGTCGAGACGTCGACCCCGCCCTCGTCGTCGTAGGCGCGCGTCGGGAAGGCGCCGCGGCGGGCGTCGTAGGGCTCGACCACCTCGAGCGCCCGCGACCGCCGCCCGTCCACCTCCACGTCGACCTCGTGCACGACCGTCGGCCCGAGCCAGCGGTAGACGTCCGTCCCGCGGACCGCGGCGACGGCCTCGCCGTCCTCGTCCAGCACCTCGCCGCTCGCCGCCCACGTGCCCACGAGCGGCGCGAGGGTCGGCGGGGCCGACAGGAGGGGATCCTCCTGCGACTGCGCGGGGGCCAGCGGCCCGTGGTCTGCGTGCGGTGCGTCGACGCCCACCGTGACCCCCCTCCGTGACCGCCTCCGAGGACGGCTCCGTGCGGACCGCTCGCTCGCGCGGCTGCCGGCGCCATGATGCCCGCCATGACCAGCCGTATCGCCGCCATCGCCCTGGACGCCGTGGACCCGGGGCCCGTGGCCGACTTCTGGTGCGCCGTCCTGGGGTGGCAACGCGTCGACGAGGACGAGGAGGGCATCAGCATCGCCGCCGCCCCCGGGTCCTGGCCGACCATCGACGTGCTCGTCGTCCCGGAGCAGAAGGCGGTGAAGAACCGCCTGCACCTCGACGTCCGCGCCGACGGCACGAGCGCGGCCGACGAGCTCGCGCGCCTCGAGGCCCTCGGGGCGCGGCGCGCCGACGTCGGCCAGGGCCCGGACGTCACCTGGGTCGTGCTCGCCGACCCCGAGGGCAACGAGCTGTGCCTGCTCTCGCGGACGGTGCAGGACGTCGAGCGGGAGGCCGCGGGAGGGTGAGCGGGAGGGGCGCGCGAGGCGACCTGCAGAAGTCCGGACCGGCTCCGCAGCCGGTCCGCTGACCTGCGACGACGCCGTGGGCCCCGGACTTCTGCAGGTCGCCTCGCGCGTGCCGCCGCCGCCGGACCCCTCCTCCTCCGCGTCGCAGGGGTGGGGCTCGCGGATGCGGACCGGCAGCGACGGTGTTGGGCCCACCATGACCGCACCCGCGCCGGAGCACCTCGCCGCTGCTCCCCGCCTCCCGCGGCGCTGGGTGCCGAAGCGGGTCTACGTCACGCGCTCGGCGGCCGACCTGCCGCACGGGCAGCGCATCCTGCGACGGGTCGAGGCCGCCGGGGTGCAGGACGTCGAGGTCCTGCGCGGCGACCGTCTGCCGCCGCTGCGCGGCGCCGACGAGCGCGCGACGTACGCCCTGGCGAAGCAGACGCTCGCCGTCGTCGTCGCCCCGCCGAGCAAGCGCCGGCCGCAGCCGATCCCGCCGAGCGCCGACTGGCGCGTCGACCTGGCCGAGGGCTGCCCGGCGCACTGCCAGTACTGCTACCTCGCGGGCTCGCTCGGCGGGCCGCCGATCACCCGCGTCTACGCCAACCTCGAGGAGGTGCTCGACGGTGTCGCCCCGCTCGTCGGCGGGGGCACCGTGACGAGCGCCAGCGAGGACCGCCGCGGCGAGGGCACGACCTTCGAGACCTCCTGCTACACCGACCCGCTCGCCCTGGAGCACGTCACGGGCTCGCTGTCGCAGGCCATCACGCACGTCGGCACGCACGACTTCGGCGGCCCCGTGCAGATGCGGTTCACCACGAAGTTCGACGACGTCGAACCGCTGCTGGACCTGCCGCACCACGGGCGCACGCGGGTGCGTCTGTCCGTCAACGCCTCCGGCGTCCAGCGCTTCGAGGGCGGGACGGCGCGGATGCCCGAGCGCGTGGGCGCGCTGCGCCGGCTGGCCCTCGCCGGCTACCCCGTCGGTCTGACGGTCGCGCCGATCATGCCGGTCGAGGGCTGGCGCGAGCAGTACGGCGAGCTGCTCGACGCCTTCGCCGCCGCGACCGACGACGTGCCCGGCCTGGACCTCACGACCGAGCTCATCACCCACCGCTTCACCCCGCGGAGCAAGGAGGTGCTGCGGGGCTGGTACCCCCGCAGCGCCCTGGAGATGGACGAGGACGCCCGCCGGAGCAAGCGGGGGAAGTACGGCGCCGTCAAGCACGTCTACCCCGCGCCGGTCATGCACGAGCTGCGCGGGTGGTTCCAGGACGCGCTCGCGCAGCGCCTGCCCGCGGCGCGGCTCCTGTACTGGACGTGAGCGGAGCCGACCCGTCAGGACGTCGGCATCCAGACGCGCAGGGTCGAGGGGCCGCGGTTCGAGCGGCGGCTGTAGGGGAGCAGCGGCACGAGCCGGTAGGCCGGGGGATCGGGTACGGCCGGCGGCTCGTCCGCGTAGGCCCCGGCCGCCTCGTCCGGGTGGCGGACGGCGACCGGGACGAGGACCTGCCCGTCCTGCTCGACAGGAGGCCGCCCGGCGTCGACGACGGCCAGGCCGACGTCCTCGCCGAGGTCCACCGACTCGAGGCAGTGCACGACGGGGCCTCGCTCCACGGCGACCTGGCCGCGCAGGGCGTCGACGCGGGGGTCCGCGTGGGTCCACCGCGCCCGCAGGGGGAGCTCCAGCTCCACCACGTCCCCCGCGGCGAAGGCGCGACGCTCCACGGCCGTGCCCGGACCGACCTCGCGACGGCCCCCTCCCGCGTCGACCCACGACCCGGCGGACCACGACGGCACGCGCAGCGAGAGGGACCACGGCTCCTCGGGTGACGCCAGGACCTCCACGCGGACACGACCGTCCGCCGGGTAGTCCGTCGTGACGGCCAGGACCACCTCGCCGACCGGCAGCGGGGCCCGGACGGTGCACGTGGCGTACTGGTGGAGCTGCACGCCGTCGGCGTCCGTGCTGGCCACGAGGGCGGCCAGCGACGCGAAGGTGCGCGCCACGTTGGACGGGCAGCACGACACGGCGAACCACGGCGCGCGCAGGGACGACGCCGCCCGGGGCGCCATCTCGTCGGGGGGCGGCTCCGAGGCCGGCTCCCGCACCTGCAGCGGGTTGGTGTAGAAGAAGGACCGGCCCTCCTCGCCCACGGCGCCGGCCACCACGTTGTGCAGGGCTCGCTCGACGGCGTCCGCGTGGACCGGGTCTCCCGTGGCGAGCAGCAGCCGCTGGTTGACCATGACGGAGCCGATTCCGGCGCAGGACTCCGAGTAGGCCCGGTCCGGCGGCAGCTCGAAGTCGTCACCGAAGGACTCCCCCTCGTGGTGCGCGCCCATCCCGCCGGTCAGGTACGTGCGTCGGGCCAGCGTGGCCAGCGTCTGGTGGCGCACGGCCTCGGCGAGCTCGGCGTCGTCGTCCTCGACGGCGAGGTCGAGCGCACCCGCGGCCAGGTAGAGGGCCCGCACGGCGTGGCCACGGTGCCGCGTCGCCTCCCGCACCGGGACGTCGTCCTGGAAGTACGTCGGCCCGAACTGCCCCTCGGCGAGGACCCCGTGCCCCCGGCGCTCGACGAAGAGGCGCGCCTGGTCGAGGTACCGGTGCTCGCCGGTGGCCCGTGCCAGCTCGACGAGGGCCACCTCGACCTCCGGGTGCCCGCAGACCCGCTGGTCCCCGTCGGGGCCGAAGACCCGGCACACGAGGTCCGCCGCCCGGCGGGCGACGGCGACCAGCTCGTCGTCGTGACCGGTCCGCAGCCGGGCGACGGCCGCCTGGACGAGGTGGCCGACGCAGTACAGCTCGTGACCCCACTCGACGTCGCTCCAACGGTGCCCCTGGCCGGCGCGGCCGAAGGCCGTGCTGAGGTAGCCGTCCTCCTCCTGCGCGGCCGCGACCCGGGCGGTGAGGTCCTCGACCTGCCGCTCGAGCGCCGGGTCACCGGTGCGCCCGGACTCCCACGCCAGCGCCTCGAGGAGCTTGTACACCTCCGAGTCGCTGAACTCCCGGCCCTGCCGGCCCTCCGGGAGGCGTCCCTGCGCGGCGAGGTCGAAGTTGCGGACCCATCCCGCTCGCTCGAGCCAGCCGGCGCAGTGCTGGAGGACGGCGCTGGAGCCGAGCTGCTGCAGGTGCGCGAGCGCGCCGTCGTGCAGCTCCACGGCGCCGAGGCCGAGCGGGGCGAGCCTCCCGTGGGTCGGGTCGACCGGGAGGGCGCCGCGCGCCGGTCCCGGACGGGCCCGGCTCGGGGAGGTCGTGGTGGTGGCCGGGGCGGTCATGGCTCCTCCGAGAGGGGTCGGGGTGGTGACGTGCCGTCGGGGCGGCTCACTTGACTGCCCCGACGGTCAGACCGTCCTTGAGCAGCCGGTAGGTGGCGGCGAAGACGACGAGGATGGGCACGGACGTGAGGACGGCCAGGGCCATGAGCCCGGGCCAGTCGATGCCGAAGGCGGAGACCTGCTCGGCGAGCAGCGCGCTCAGCGGGTAGGAGCCGGGCGACAGGAAGAAGTTCACGGCGTAGAGGAACTCGCCCCACGCCAGCAGGAAGATGAGCGTCCCGACGGTCGCGACACCGTTGCGCGCGATGGGCAGGGCGATGGACCGGAAGGTCCGCCAGACCGAGGCGCCGTCGATGGAGCCGGCCTCCTCCAGCTGGTGCGGCACCGAGCGGAAGAACGGACGCAGCAGCAGGGTGGCGAAGGGTGTGAGCAGCGCGGTGTCGGCGACCACGACGCCGAAGGTCGAGTCCAGGAGCGACCACTGCCCGAAGATCTGGAACAGCGGGATGACCTGGGCGGTCTGCGGCATCATCTGGAAGACGATGAGCAGCCCGAGCCCGATGCTCGGCAGGACGCCGCGGGAGCGGGCCAGGCCGTAGGCCGCCGGGACGGCGAGCAGGAGCACGAGCGCGGTCGTGCCCACGGCGATGAGCACGGACTGCCGCAGGGCGTCGAGCAGGGCCCCGTCGAAGGCCTCGACGTAGGCGGTCGTGACCGGCCGGAAGACGAAGGCCGTGCCCGCGCCGAAGACGTCCGACGGCCGCTTGAACGACGTCAGGAGGATCCACACCAGCGGTACCCCGTAGAGGAGCGTCAGGAGAACCTTCAGGGCCACCACCACGGGGCCGGGCCGCGTCCTCATCCCTCGGCCTCCTCGCGGCGGATGCTGCGGGCGTACACGAACGCCAGCACCAGGACCCCGGCGACGGCGAGCACCGACGTCGCCGCCCCGAGCCCGAAGTCGTAGCGGGCGAAGGCCTGCAGGTAGCCCAGGAAGGGCAACGTGTTCGTCGCCGTGCCGGGTCCGCCGAAGGTCATGACGTAGATGAAGTCGAAGCTGCGGAAGCCGTAGACGACCGTCAGCACGAGCAGGACGAGCGACGTCGGTCGGACCCCGGGGAGCATGATGTGGCGGATCTCCTGCCAGCGCGACGCGCCGTCCAGCGCCGCGGCCTCGAAGACGTCCACCTCGATGCCCAGCAGCGCGGCGCGGTAGACGAGCGCGTTGAAGGGGATGACGGCGAAGGCGTTGACGAAGGCGACCGAGCCGAGGGCCCAGGTGCCGTCGTAGAGGAAGGGCAGCGAGCCGTCCACGAGACCGGTCGCCCGCAGGACGGAGTTGACGAGACCCTCGTCGTTGAGGAGGAACTTCCAGACGCTGCCGTTGACGACGGGCGGCAGCGCCCACACGAAGACCATGACCGCGAGGATGGCCGCGGACCAGCGACCGCCGCCGCGCAGCGCCACGGCTGCGGCGAAGCCCCCGACCATCCCCAGCGCCGTGACGACGGCCACGAACACGAGGGTCCGCCACACCGCGTCGCTCCCGCCGCTCGCCAGGGTCCGCGAGAGGTTGTCGAGGCCGACGAAGTCCCAGGAGCCTCCGAGGGTCCGGCTCGTGACGTCGCTGACGCTCATGCGCAGCAGCTGCACGAGCGGGTAGACGGAGAACAGGAGCAGGAACAGCGCCGCGGGGAGGAGGAACACCAGCCGGGACCTGCGACGCCGCGCCCGCCGCCGGGGCGCCTGCGGCCGCGCGGGAGCGGCCACGGGCGCCTCGGCCGAGGAGGTCGTCACGGGCGTCAGCCGCCGAGCGCGGGCTCGATCGCGGCCAGCGCCTGCTCCGCGGCGTCGGCGGGCGCCTGCTGGCCTCCGAGGGCGGCGCTCCAGGCCTGACCCATCGTCGTCTGGACGTCGGCGACGGCTTCCGGCGGGATGGACGGCGCCGGGTAGGTGGCACCCAGGGAGGCCACGGACTCGGCGAAGGGGGCGAGCAGCTCGTCGCTCGTCACCGCCTCGTCCTCGCCGGCGTCGGCGCGGGCGGGGATGTAGCCGACGTCCTGCGCCAGCTGCACCTGCGCGTCCGGGTCGAGGAAGGTCCCCTGCAGGTACTCCCAGGCCAGGTCCGGGTCGTCGGCGAAGGCGCCGATGGCCTGCCCCTCGCCACCGAGGTAGATGGACCCCTGGTCACCGACCGGCATCGGGACGACGCCGTACTCGAAGTCGGCGTCCGCGGCGGCGGCCCCGAGCTGCCAGTTGCCGTTCTCGGCGAAGGCGACGCCCCCAGCGGTGAACTCCTGGAAGGGCACCGTCTGGTCCCACGTCGTGACCTCCTGCGACAGCCAACCCTGCTCGACCCAGTCGCGGGCGCGGGCGAGGCCGGCCTCGAGCGGTGCGGCGTCCGGCGACTCGTAGTCGAAGCCCTCGGCGGACAGCCACGGGTAGGCCTGCCACTCGCCCTGCGACTGCGGCAGGCCGGAGGCCGTCAAGCCCTCGTACCCGGCCTGCGCGGCGGCCGCCATGGCGTCCTCGAGCTCGTCCACGGTCGTGGGGGGCTCGACGCCGACCTCCGCCAGGATGTCGGCGTTGTACCAGAGGCCGAGGAGGTTCACGTACCCCTGGACGGCGTACAGGCTGCCGTCGATCTCGTGCAGGACCGAGTCGGGGAACTGGTCCGCGTCCTCGTAGGCGCCCCACTGCTCGTCCATCGGCGCCAGGGCGCCGCCGAGGGCCAGCGCGGCGGCCTCGCCGCCGTTGAAGAGGACGACGTCCGGCCCCGTCTGGGCGCCGGCCGCGGAGATGAGCTTGTTGTTCATCTGGTCGTAGGGCACGTAGACGTTCTCGACCGTGACGCCGTCGTGCTCGCTCTCGAAGCGCTCCTTCATCGTGTCCATGGCCGCGACCTGCTCGTCCACGGTGAAGTAGTGCCAGACGGTGACGACGCCGTCGCCGCCGCCCGCCTCGCCACCGGTGGCCTCGTCCCCCGAGCTGCCGCAGGCGCTCAGCGCCAGCAGTGCTGAGGTGGCCGCGGCGCCGACCGCGACGCGTGCCCGGCTTCTGGGGTTCCTGCTCATGTCAGCTCCGTGATCGTCGTCGACCTTCGGCGGAACCGGGCGTCGAGGCCCGGCGGCGGCCCCCGCGAAACGGGGTGAAACCGCTTGCGTGACCGTAGGCGGGACGGCGCCACGCCGTCAACGGGAGATTACTCCCGAGACGCAGCCGTGATCGAGGTCGCCACACGGCGGCTCTCTCCGGCGCCGCGACGTGGCACCGAAAGGGGCGGAAACGTCCGGCGTAGGAGGCGGGTCCCGGGGAGGCGTCGGCTAACTTGCCCTCGTGGACCCTCAGGCGCGCCAGCCAGCGGCCGCGGCGACGCTGCGTGACGTCGCGCGACTGGCGGGGGTCTCCGTGTCCACCGCCTCGAAGGCGCTCAACGAGCGTCCGCACGTGCGTGCCAGCACGCGCGAGGCGGTCCGGGCGGCGGCGGACCAGCTCTCGTTCTCGCCGAACAGCCTCGCCCAGGGGCTGTCCGCCCAGCGGACGGGGACGGTCGGCCTGCTGACCTCCGACCTCGAGGGCCGGTTCTCGATCCCCGTCCTCATGGGCGCCGAGGACGCCTTCGGCTCCGACCGCGTCGCCGTGCTGCTGTGCGACGCCCGCGGCGACGCCATCCGCGAGCAGCACCACTTGCGGGCGCTGCTCGCCCGGAGGGTCGACGGCCTCATCGTCGTGGGCGCGCGTCCCGACGTCCGCCCGTCCATCGGCCGGGTGCCGGTCCCGGTGGTCTACGCCTACGCGCCCTCGGACGACCCCGGCGACCTCTCGCTCGTGAGCGACAACGAGAGGGCGGGGGCGATGGCGGTCGAGCACCTGCTCGCCTCGGGCCGGCGCCGCATCGGTCACGTCACGGGGGACCCGACGTACGGCGCGGCGCGGGACCGGGCGGCGGGGGCCCTCGCGGCCCTCGAGCGGGCGGGGCTCGAGCTCGCCGGCGGCGAACCCTTCTACGGCGCCTGGTCGGAGGAGTGGGGACGCAGCGCGCAGAGGGCGTTGCTGCGCGCCGTGCCGGAGGTCGACGCGGTCTTCGCCGGCTCGGACCAGGTGGCGCGCGGGGTGCTCGATGCGCTCCGCGAGGCGGGCCGCCGCGTGCCCGAGGACGTCGCGGTCGTCGGCTTCGACAACTGGGAGGCCATCGCCACGGGGTCGCGCCCCTCGCTCACGACGGTGGACCTGCAGCTGCAGCACCTCGGGCGGGTCGCCGCGCAACGTCTGTCGGCGGCGATGTCGGGTGACGCGCGCCAGGGCGTCGAGCGCCTCCCGTGCCGGCTCGTCGTCCGGGCCTCCAGCGCGCCCCGCGACTGAGGACGGGCCCGGACGCGACGAGGGGGCGGCACCGGCCTGCGTGACCGGTGCCGCCCCCAC
>NZ_JBBIAA010000001.1:135899-179446 GCF_037482545.1 Pseudokineococcus basanitobsidens
GCCGCTACTGCGGCCCCAGCGGGGCGTCGACGCCGTGGCCGACCTGCACCTGGGCGCCGTTGACGTCGGGCACGACGACCTGCGCCTCCCGCTGCCCCTCCCGCACGGTGACGGTGCCGTCGTCCGCGACCTCGACGACGAGCTCGGTCCCGGCCGCCGTCTCGAGCGTGGCGCCGCCCGTGGCGACCACGTCGGCCGCGGTGAGCGACTCCCCGAGGACGACGTGCTCCAGGAGCAGCTGCTCCACCACCGCGGGGCGCAGGAGCCGGACCAGGCGCTCGCCCGCCACGCGCTCCGGGGGGGTGCGGCCCGGCAGCAGCTCGTCGGCGAGGGCGAGCATCGCGTCGTCGTCCGGCAGGAACGCGGTCAGCGGCTGGTCCGGCTGCGTCAGCACGCCCACCGGCGAGTCGGGCGACCGTTCGAGCAGCGCGGAGACGGTGCCGACGAGGACGTCGTGGTCGGTGCCGTCCTCGTCCGGCTGCCCGCTGGCGGCGGTCAGCGCCTCGACGAGCGAGACGTCGGTGCCGGGCGCCGGGGGCGTCCCCGGGTCACCGGAGCCCTCGACGACCGTGACGGTCGCCACGGCCGTCGTCGTGCCCGCGCCCTCGACCCGGCCCCGCACCTGGAAGATGCCCGGCTCGTCGTAGGAGCCCTCGTCGACGTCCGCCCACGTCACGGGCAGCAGCTCGCGAGAGCCGTCGTTGTACTGCACGGCCACCTGGCCGGGCAGCTGCGGGGCGTTGCCGGCGATCGTCGTGACCTCCACGGGGTCGACGGTGTTGATCTGCCCGGGCGGCGTGGCGCGCACCCAGACCGTCGCGGTGGCGGTCAGGGCCGTTCCCTCGACGATGCCGGTCACCTCGAAGGAGCCCTCCGAGGCCACCTGGTCGGCCGTCACCTCCTGCCAGAGCACGTCGGTGCGCTGGCGGGTGCCGTCGGCGTAGACGACGTCCACCTGGTCCGGCAGGTCGGGCAGCTCGCCGACCGACGTGCGGACGTCCACCCGCTCGACCGACTCGGGCGCGTCCGCGCGCACGCGCCACTCGGACACGGCGACCGCGGAGTACGAGGAGTCGTCCTCGGCCGGCGACGCCTGCAGCACCGCCCGCAGAGCCGTCGTCGTGACGGCGGGGAAGTCGGCGGACCCGCCGTCCTCGCCCTCACCGCTCGCCAGGTCCACCCACGAGCCGTCCCCGGCGCGGTACTGGACCGTCCAGGAGTCGGGGACCGCGACGCCCTGACCCGTGCCCTGCGGGCTGTCGGACCAGAAGACCAGCTCCGAGCTGGCCGGCCGGACCGGGGTGTCCCACGTGTACTGCAGCCACTGCGACGCCGGGCGGTCCCCCGACCACGTGCCCCAGACGAGCTGCTGGTCCCCGCCGGAGGTGGGCGCCTGGCCGTCGTTGACGGCGTCGACGCTGTTCCACCCGGCCGTGTAGGACGCGCTCGGCGTGCCCGTCGCGGCCAGGTCCAGCCCGCCGGCGCTGATCTCGTCCACCTGGACGACGACGTCGGTCGAGGTGCTGCGCTCGCCGTCGGACCCCGTGAGCCGCAGCACGTACCGCCCGGGCTCGGTCACCCGGGCCCGGGTGCTCGGGGTCGACGGGTCGGCGAAGAGGGCCGTGCCGCCCGCCGGTGCCTCGACCACGGCCCACCGGGACGTCAGCTCGCCGGCGGGCAGCCCGTCGTCGCGGACGCGGCCGCGCAGGTCCACCGACCCTCCGGTCACGGCGCCCTGCGTGCGGGCGCTGACGACCGGGGCGGAGTTCTCCGCCGGGGGCGCCTCGAGGCCGGTGCTGCGGACGAGCACCTCCTTGACACCCGTCGCGAAGCCCGGGTGGTGGGCCACCACGAGCCGCACCGCCGAGGCGGTCACCGGCGGGAAGCGCAGCGTGTTGAGGTTTGCCCGGGGCGCCGCCGGCTCGGCCGCCACGCCCTGCACGGGCTGCCACCCCTCGTCCGTGCGGGCCTCGACGCGGAAGGTCTCCGGCGCGGCGTAGCCCGGTCGGGTCCCCGCCGTGCGACCGCCCTGCGGCGCGTCGGACGTCGAGGTCCGGTAGAAGTGCACGCGCACCTCGTCGAAGGTCTGCTCGCCGTCCAGCTCCACCTCGAGCGCGTCCTCGGCGTTCGGCGAGCCGACCGTGCCCCAGAAGGGCTCGTTCACGGTGCTGCCGTCGACGGCGGCCTCCGGGCTGCTCCACGGGTCCTCGGAGCTGTACGTCGCTGCCACCGGGCGGCCCTCGGCGAGGTCGGGCGCGCCGGTGCTCGCCGTGCGCACGTCGGCGCCCGCCTTGGCCATGACGTCGACGACGCGGGCGTCGTCCGCGAAGCGGACGTCCTGCGGCGCAGCCAGCTCGGCCGATGCCGCCGTCACGACGGACACGCCCTCCTCGGTCTCGACCGTCCCGGTGGCCGGGTCGTACACGGCGCGACCCAGGTCGTCGACCGTGAACGCGAGGTCGCCGTCGAGGTAGACCGAGTAGCCCTCCGGGACGTCGTCGCCGTAGGGCCGCTCCCCGTCGCCGGGCTCGTCCCAGACGACCGAGAGCTGGCGGTCGCGGTAGGGGATGCCGTCGGCCCGGAAGTACGGCCAGTCGACGTCGACCGGGTCGAGCTCCACCTTCGCGTCAGAGCGCGGGCGCAGGCCCATCGCGTCCTCGATCATCGTGAAGTTCGTGGCCCCGAGGATCGTGTGGTGGATCCACGAGCGGTAGCCGACGTCCTGCTCCTCGCCCCACGAGGTGTTCGCCGAGCCCTCGGCCCAGAACTCGTTCTGGTCGGGCAGTCGGTTGTCCCCGTCGATGTAGTGCGCCCAGGCGTTCCAGTAGAGGAGCTTCTTGTAGTCCTCGGCGCCCAGGTAGTCGGTGGGGTAGTCCCGCAGCACCGAGGACAGCATCCGGAACGTCACCGTGGAGTTGATGACGGAGAAGTTGTTGCTGCCACCGGACCCGCGCTCGGCGGCGTCCGCCTGGTTGGCCGTGTAGAAGGGGAAGATCGGGAACTCGTCGGCGTCCTGCCACAGCCGCAGGGCCTCGGTGTAGTCGTCGTCGTAGTCCTCGTCGCCCGGCTTCGGCACCAGGCCGACGGAGAAGGGGTAGTAGTTGTTGATCTCCTTCCAGTCGACGAGGAGACCGGGCCCGCCGGCCTGGCGGTGCTCCAGCAGGTCGTCCTCGGCATTCCACAGCACGTCCATGACGGAGGTCTTGACCCGCTGCGCGAGGTCGCGCATCTCACGGGCGTCGGCCGGCCGGCCGGCGACGTCGTAGGCCTCCGCGGCGGCGAGCGCGTTGGAGTACAGGTAGGCGCTCTCGGTGCGGTCCATGGTGGCCTCGCCGTGCTCGCGCGCCCAGTCGAAGGAGACCGCGTCGGCGTCGTTGCCCGTGAGGGCGCCCCAGTCGTACTCGATCAGGTCGTTGCCGTTGCCGTCGAATCGTTCGAGCAGGCCCCGCACGTCCTCCTCGCCGTAGCGCCCGAGGTTCTCCGCGACGGCCGGGGGACCTCCGTGGAGCTGGTAGGAGCGCCACGCGGCCTCGGTGATGTACTGCGTGTAGCTGTTGCTCCAGTTCGCCGGGTCGCCCGGGTTGTCGACGTACTCGCTGCTGCGGGAGACCTCTCCGGCGGAGACCCACGGCCCGTAGGAGTACGACGGGTCCTGCAGGTACTTGAGGTCGTCGATGAACATCCCCGCGGTCAGGACGATGGAGTTGTTGTAGCCGAGCACACCCTCCATCGACGTCGGGAACTGGTAGTCGTTGCCGGGGATGTCCGCGTCGAGGTAGTTGAAGCGCATCAGCCACCAGCGGTAGAAGAGCGTCTTGTCGATGCTGTCCTCGGGCGTGTCGAGGTAGGGGATCTGCTCGGCCCACCACCGGTTGTAGTCGGTGACGTGCCGGGTGTACGCCTCCTGCGGCGCCATCGCGCGGTAGGCGTCGTACTCGGGCCGCGACGCCTCGATCTCGTCGGCGACGACGCCGAGCTGGACCTTCGTGGTCGTCGCACCGTCGGCCGGGAGGGCCACGTCCCGTACGAGCGTCCCGCCGTCGACGCCGAAGCCGTCGCCGGACAGACGTGGGCGGAGCTCCGTGAGGTCCCGGGGCGCCGACAGCGCGCCGGTGAGCTCGTCGCCCTCCGCCGTGCCGGCCATGGGCGACGTCGCGACGAGGCGGACGTCGTGGGCGTCGCCGTCGTCGGCCGTCACCTCGAGGAGCGCGACGGCGACGTCCGCCTCGGTGATGAACTTGGTCTGGACGATGCGGACACCGCCGCCGACGTGGGTGCTCGTCCAGTAGCTGGGCGTCTGCTTGCGGGCCCCGACGTCCTCGGTGAGGGCGACCTGCGACCCGTCGACGAGGACGTCGACGCGGAAGAAGGAGTCGAGTCCGGTCGCGTCGGCGTAGGCGGGGTTCCCGACGAAGCCCAGCTGCCCTGGGGAGTGCGCGTACATGTACGCGGCTCGTCCGCGGCTGAAGAGCCAGTTGTTGGTGTCGCCGAAGCCGCCGTCGTCCCCGTAGCGCGCGAGCATGTCGTCGACCCAGAAGTCCTGGTCCGTCGACGTCCCCGCGCCGGCCTCGACGTCCGCCTCGAAGGCCGACCGCATCTGGTCCCCGACGACGGCGCCGCCGGGCAGCGGCGGGACGGGGTGGTCCTCGCCGCCGAAGACGGGGTAGCCGATGCCCGCGTTGGGGTGCTCGGGCTCGTCGGCGGTCGAGGAGGCCGCGGCGGTCCCCCCGGCCAGCGTCGACATCACCAGGAGCGCCGACAGGCCGAGGGGGACGGCGGCGGTGACGCGGCTCCGTCGACGGAGGGGGTGTGCACGGCGGTCCGGCGGTGCGCCGGTGGGGCGGGGGGGCTCGGAGGGGGTCACGTCGTCTCCTCGACGTCGAGGGCAGGACCGCAGGAGCGCACCACACCGGACGAAACGTCCGCAAGGGGTTTCGGACTTTCCGGGTCTGGTGGTCCGGGTGAGCGCGAGAGCGGGGCCGGTCCTGGTGGCCTCCGGGACACGGCGGGTCCCACAGCCTCGCCACAGGTCGCCCAGGGCGTCCTCCTGGACCAGACGCCGACAGTCCTCGGCATGACGCACCCGACCCCGCCCCCGCCGCGCCGCTCCTCGGAGGGCGGCACGCGGCCGCCCCTGCTGCGCCGCCTGCGCCGGCCGCCGCTCGCGCCGGCCGTGCCCACCTTCGAGGGGCGGCCGCTGCCCCGCCCGGCCGAGGACGTCGAGGACCAGGGCCTCGCCTTCGACGTGCAGACGCTGCTGCAGCGCCGCCAGGTGCTGCGCGGCCTCGGGCTGGGGGCGGTCGGCCTCGGCCTCGCCGCCTGCGGCACGACCGCCGCGAGCACCGGCAGCGGCACGACGTCGTCCTCGTCCGCCGGGGGGTCGAGCGGGGAGATCCCCGACGAGACGGCCGGGCCGTACCCGGGCGACGGGTCCAACGGCCCCGACGTCCTCGAGCAGAGCGGCGTCGTCCGCAGCGACCTCACGAGCAGCTTCGGCGGCGCCACCGGCACGGCGGCCGGGGTGCCGATGGAGCTCTCGCTGACCGTCACCGACATCGCCGGCGGCGGCGTCCCCTTCGCCGGTGCGGCCGTCTACGTCTGGCACTGCGACGCGCAGGGCCGCTACTCCCTCTACTCCGACGGCGTCACGGAGCAGAACTACCTCCGGGGCGTCCAGGTGGCCGACGACGAGGGCGTCGTGCGCTTCACGAGCATCGTCCCGGCCTGCTACGCCGGGCGGTGGCCGCACGTCCACCTCGAGGTCTACCCGGACGTCGACAGCATCACGGACGTCGGCAACGCCGTCGCGACCTCGCAGGTCGCCCTCCCGCAGGACCTCTGCGACGCCGTGTACGCCACGACCGGCTACGAGGGGTCCGCGGCGAACCTGGCGCAGGTCAGCCTCACGAGCGACGGCGTCTTCGGGGACGACGGCGGTGCGAGCCAGCTCGCCACCACCTCCGGCGACGTCGGCAGCGGGTACGCGGTGTCGCTCGCCGTCGGTGTCGACACGACGACGGAGCCGACCGGCGGCGGCATGGCGGGCGGCTCGGACGGCCCGGCCGGCGGCCGCGGCGGCCCGCCCCCCGGTGCTCCCTCGTGACCGGGGGTCGGCGCCCGGCCCCCGACGGGAGCGCGGTGCTCCGAGCGGGTGAGGAGTGCGACACCGGTTGCGCCGCAGGGGTGAGCCCGAGCGGGTGCGCTGCCGATGCTCCGCCCATGCCGCAGACCGCGACGTCGTCCGACCACGCCCCGCCGCCCCACCGGCCCGCTGCCGCGGGTGTGCCCGCGCCGCGGCGCCCGGCGGACCCGGTCACGGCGGGTGCGTGGCTGACCGCGGGCGACGACCCGGAGGTGGGCGCCCTCGTCCGCGTCGCGGCGGCGGTCGCCGGGACCCCCTTCGCCACGGTGAACCTCCTCGACGGCCGGGTGCAGTGCCAGCTCGGCTCCTCCGGCTTCGAGGGCGGGCGGTCGCCGGCGGCCGAGTCGATGTGCGCCGTCCGCCTCGCCGAGGGGCGCACCGTCCACGTACCGGACGCCCGTCGCGACCCCGACTACTCCGCCAACGCGTGGGTCGACGGCCGTCGTGGACGCGTGCGCCTGTACGCCTCCGTCCCGCTCGTGCCGCCCGGCCCGGAGGGTGGTGCCGCGGGAGCCGGGCCCGGCGGGTCGCCCGTCGGCACGCTCTGCGTCTTCGACGAGCGGCCCGGCGAGATCGGCGCGGAGGCGCTCGCCCGCCTGGAGGACCTCGCCGTCGTGCTCACGGCCCTCCTCGAGCGCCGTCGCGAGGCCCTCGTGAGCGGACGTCTCGCGGACGAGGCCGACGAGCAGCGGGAGCTCGCGGAGCTCGTCATCGGCGAGCTCGCCTCGCGCAGCGAGGAGATGGAGGAGCGCTCCGAGCTCATCGAGACGGTGCTGGCGACGATCGACGTCGGCGTCGTCGCCTGCGGGCCGGACGGCCGCCTCACGCTCTTCAACCGCGCGGCGCAGCGCTGGCACGCGCTCGACGCCGACCCGACCGTGGACCCCGAGCAGCTCGCGGGCCGCTACGACCTGTTCGAGGCGGACGGCGTGACGCCGCTCGCACCCGAGCGCGTGCCGCTGCGCCGCGCCCTCGCCGAGGGGTCCGTCGAGGACGTCGAGATCGTCATCGCACCGCAGGGGCAGCCCTCGCGCCGCGTCCTCTCGTCCGGGCGCGCGATGGCGCGCGGGGACGGCGGCGTCCTCGGCGCCGTCGTCGTCATGGCCGACGTCACGGCCGACCGCGCGGCCCGCCGGGCCCTCACCGACGCGCACCGGGCCCTCACCGACGCGCACCGGGCGCTGGCCCAGCGGCAGGACCAGCTCGAGCGCGAGGTGTCGACGCGGCGTGCCGCGCAGGACCAGCTCGGCGCCCTCAACGACGAGCTGCGCCGGCTGCTGCTCGTCGACGGGCTGACCGGGCTGGCCAACCGGCCGAGCCTCGACGAGCACCTCGAGCGCTCCTGGCGCGCGGCCCGGCGTCGCGGCGAGCCGCTGAGCGTGCTCATGGTCGACGTCGACCACTTCAAGCGCTTCAACGACACCCACGGCCACCTCGCCGGCGACGAGTGCCTGCGCCGCGTCGCGGGGCTGCTGGCCGGCGCCGTCGAGCGCGGCGGCGACCTCGTGGCCCGCTACGGCGGGGAGGAGTTCGCCGTCGTGCTGGCGGACACCGGCGCCGCGGGAGCGGCCGTCGTCGCCGAGCGGCTCGTGCGGGCGGTGCGCGAGGCGGGTCTCGAGCACGGCGGGCTGGGCCCGGGCGGGCGGGTCACCGTCAGCGTCGGCGCGGCCACCTGGCTCTCGGACGGCGGCCGTCGGCCGGACGCCGGCGTGGTCCCCGCCCTCGCGGGGCTCGCGCGGCCGCTGCCGCCGTCGGCGCTGCTCGAGCGGGCGGACGAGGCCCTCTACGCCGCCAAGGCCGCCGGGCGCGGCCGCGCCGTGCACGCCGACGACCTCGCCCCCGCGGTGGCCACCTGAGCCCCTCGTCGTCCGCCGCGCCGTGCGCCGGTCACGGCCGGCCCGCCGCCGGTCGCGCCCGCAGGTGCGCGCGCTCGCCCTGGGGACCCATGAGCGCCAGCAGCTCGCACACGTCGTCACCCGCGTTGGCCATGGCGTGCGGCGTGCGGGTGTCGAACTCGGCGGCCTCGCCGGGCACGAGCACCATGTCGTGCGGACCGAGCCGCAGCCGCAGGCGCCCGTCGAGGACGTAGAGCCACTCGTAGCCCTCGTGGCTGCGCTGCTCGTGCCCCCCGCCGTAGCCGACGGCCAGGAGGAGCTTCGTCGCCTGGATGCCCCCGGGGCGTCGCGTCAGCGGCACGAAGGTCATGCCGCCACGGACGACCGGCCTCGCGCGGACCCGCGGGTCCCCGGTCTCCGGGGCGTCGACGAGCTCGTCGAGGGGCACCTGGTGCGCGCGGGCCAGCGGCAGCAGCAGCTCCAGCGTCGGGCGCCGCCGCCCGGACTCCAGGCGGGACAGCGTGCTCACGGAGATCCCGGTCTCGGCGGCCAGGTCCGCGAGCGTCCGGTCGCGCTCTCGCCGCAGCGCGCGCAGGCGCGGGCCCACGGCGTCGAGCACGGGGGTGAGGTCGGCGTCGTCCACGCACCCATGTTGCCGTTCCGGCAAGGATCCTTGCTACCCCGAGGCGGTCCGGCGCAGTCTTCCGGCGGGCGGTCGGAGAGGCCGCGGACGTGAGGAGCGGTGATGAGGACGGACGTGGCGACGGGCGCGGGGAGCCTGCAGCAGCAGTACGACGTGGTGGTGGTCGGCGGTGGGGCGGCCGGCCTCGCGGGTGCGCTGACGACGGCGCGCGCGCTGCGCAGCACGCTGGTGGTGGACGCGGGCGAGCCCCGCAACGCCCCGGCCGAGGGGGTGCACAACTACCTCGGCCGCGAGGGGGTGCCGCCGCGCGAGCTGGCGGCGCTGGGCCGTGCCGAGGTGGAGGCGTACGGGGGCCGGGTGGTCTCCGGGACGGCGGTCTCCGCGGAGCGCCTGCGGGCGGGGGAGGGCCCGGACGACCACGAGGAAGGGCCCGGGGCCGCGCGCTTCCGCGTCGGCCTCGACGACGGCCGGTCGGTGCTGGCGCGCCGGCTGCTCGTCACGACCGGTGCGGCCGACGTGCTGCCCGACGTCCCCGGCCTCGCGGAGCGCTGGGGCACGGACCTCCTGCACTGCCCCTTCTGCCACGGCAGGGAGGTCGCCGACCGCGTCGTCGGCGTCCTCGCGACCAGCGCGGTCGGGCTCGACCAGGCGCTCCTGTGGCGGGGGTGGAGCGACCGGGTCGTCCTCCTGCAGCACACCGGGCCGGAGCCGTCCCCCGAGCAGGCCGAGCGGATGGACGCGCGGGGGGTCGAGGTGGTGACCGGCGAGGTCGTCGGCGTCGAGGTCTCGGACGACCACCTCACCGGCGTGCGGCTGGCCGACGGTCGCGTCGTCGCCCTGCAGGCGCTCGTCACCATGTCCCGCGCCGTCGCGCGCGCCGGGCTGCTCGCCGACCTCGGCCTCGCGCCGACCGACCTCGAGATGGGCGGGCTCGTGCTCGGCGAGCACGTCGTCGCCGACCCGACGGGGGCGACCGCGGTGCCCGGCGCCTGGGCGGCGGGCAACGTCACGGCGCCCATGGCGCCGGTGCTCAGCGCCGCCGCCGCGGGCATGACGGCAGGGTCGATGATCACCAAGGACCTCGTCGACGACGACACGACCGCGGCGGTCGTCGCCGCCCGGGCGGTCCGCGAGAGGGTGCCGGCATGAGCGGGCACCAGCACGGGGGGCACGGGTCCGGGGGGCACGGGCACGGGGGGCACGGGCACGGGCCGTCGGGGCAGCAGCGGGCGGCGGGCACGTCCGACGCCGGCCGCGCCGCCCTGGAGGACGAGACCCTCGGCGTCGAGGAGCGGTGGGAAGGCTTCTACGTCGGTCGCGGGCGGATCTGGAGCGGGCGGCCGAACGCGCTTCTCGTGGAGGTGGCGGGCCCGCTCGCCCCCGGCCGGGCGCTCGACCTCGGCTGCGGTGAGGGCGGGGACTCGGTGTGGCTGGCCTCCCACGGCTGGACGACGACGGCCGTCGACGTCGCCCCGACCGCGCTGGGGCGCACGCGGGAGGCGGCGGCCGCGGCGGGCGTCGAGGTGGCCACCGAGCAGCACGACCTGGAGCGGTCGCTGCCCGCGGGACCCTTCGACCTCGTCAGCGCCTTCTTCCTCCAGTCACCCGTCGAGTGGGACCGCGCCGCCGTCCTGCGCCGCGCGGCGGGGCTCCTCGCGCCGGGCGGGGTGCTGCTCCTCGTCGACCACGGCTCCGCGCCGCCGTGGAGCTGGCACGGCGACCACGACTTCCCGACGCCCGAGCAGGTGCACGCCGGGCTGGCGCTGCCGGAGGAGCAGTTCGAGGCGCTGCGGGTGGACGCCCCGACCCGCGAGGCCGTCGGCCCGCAGGGCCAGGTCGCGCAGGTCAGCGACCTCGTCGTCATGGTGCGCCGTCGCGCCTGAGCGCCTGCTCCCGGGTGTCTCCCTCCCGACGTCGGCGGCGACGTGGTGCGTGGTGGCGCCCTGTCCCGACGTCGGCGGCGACGTCGGGCGTGGTGGCGCTGCATCTCCGACGTCGGCGACGACGTCGGGTCTGGTGGCGACCTGCTGCCGACGTCGGCGACGACGTCGTGGTGGGAGGAGGCCCGGGCTGCGCAGGCCGGTGCCCGCGGCCACAGTGGGGCAGATGACCTCAGCACCTCCCACCGACCGGGACGCGGGCGCGCGGCGGCCGGACGGCGGCCCGCCCGCCGTCGAGGTCGTCGACCTCGTCAAGCGGTACCCGAAGGCCTCGTCCAACGCCGTCGACGGCATCAGCTTCGCCGTCCGCCGTGGGGAGGTCTTCGGGCTGCTGGGACCGAACGGCGCCGGCAAGACCACGACCGTGGGCGTCCTCACGACGCGCGTGCGGGCGACGAGCGGGCGCGCCGTCGTCGCCGGCGCGGACGTCGCGGCGGACCCGTCCGCCGCGCGGGCCCGTCTGGCGGTCGTCCCCCAGCGGACGAACCTCGACCAGTCGCTGACGGCCCGCCAGAACCTGCTCTTCCACGCCGCCTACCACGGCGTCGGGAAGGCGGAGCGGACCCGTCGGGCGGACGAGCTGCTCGACCGGTTCGGCCTGGCCGAGCGCGCCGACGCGAAGGTGGACAAGGTCTCCGGCGGGCAGGCGCAGCGGTTGATGATCGCGCGGGCGCTCATGCACGACCCCCAGGTGCTCTTCCTCGACGAGCCGAGCACGGGCCTGGACCCGCAGGCGCGCCTGTTCGTCTGGGACCGGGTGCGGGAGCTGCGCGACCGGGGCACGACCGTCGTCCTCACCACGCACGACATGGACGAGGCCGAGGAGCTCGCCGACCGGGTCGGCATCGTCGACCACGGCAAGGTCCTCGCGCTCGACACGCCCGCCGCCCTCGTCGCCCGGCACAGCGGCGGCGGGAGCATCGAGGTGGTGCTCACGCCGGGCGAGGGCGACGACGGCGACCTCGCCGGCCGGGTGCGCCGGGCGCTCGACGCCGTCCGAGGGGTCACCGGCACCGACGAGATGCCCGCGGACGCGCCGTCGGTGCGCGTCCGGGCGAGCGTCGACGGCGACCCCGCGTCCTCGTTGGCCCCGGTGGCCGAGGCCGTGGACTCCACCGGCGCCGTCGTCACCGACGTCCGGCTCGGCCGCCCCGACCTCGAGGACGTCTTCATCAGCCTGACCGGCAGGGAGCTGCGATGAGCACGACGGACGACGCGACCACCACGTCCGGGACGGGCGGCGCGGGCGACCGCGCCACGGGCCGGCTCACCCCCGTCCTCGCCATCCTGCGGCGGGACCTGTTCGTCACGTGGCGCGAGCTGCCGTCCTTCCTCGCCCAGGTGCTGCTGCAGCCCGTGTTCCTGCTCTTCGTCTTCGGGCAGGTGCTCGGGAGCCTCGGCTTCCTGGCCGACGGCTACGCGCAGCTGCTCTTCCCCGGGATCGTCGCGCTGACGGCCTTCCTGACGTCCCTGCAGAACACCGCCCTGCCGCTCGTCATCGACTTCTCCTTCAGCAAGGAGATCGAGGACCGGCTGCTCGCGCCGACCCCCACGACGGCCGTGGCGCTCGAGAAGATGGTCTTCGCGACCCTGCGGGCGGTCGTCGCCTCGGCGGCGATGTTCCCCCTCGGCGTGTGGATCCTCGGCGAGATCCCCTGGCGCACGGAGGGGCTCGGCTGGGTCGTGCTGCTCGTCGTCCTCGGCGCGCTCACGGGGTCCGCCGCGGGCCTGACGCTGGGCACGCTGGTGCCGCCGAGCAAGATCAACATCGTCTTCGCCCTCGTGCTCACCCCGTTGCTGTTCACGGGCGCCTCGCAGTACCCGTGGGCCTCGCTCGACGTCCTGCGCTGGTTCCAGGTCGTCACCGCCGTCAACCCGCTGACCTACGTCTCGGAGGGGCTGCGCGGCACGCTCGTCCCGGGCACCCCGCACATCCCCGTCTGGCTCTGCGCGCTCGTGCTGGTCGGCTTCCTGGCCCTGCTCACGGCGACGGGCATCCGCGGCTTCCTGCGGCGCGCGCTGGACTGACCCGCAGCGGTCGGACGGCGCGTCAGCCGTCCGTCCGCTCGTCCCACCGGCGGCCCCGTCGCCGAGCGCTCTCGCGCAGGCGCTCCAGCACGAGCTGCGGGCCGGGCGGCCACCCGCGTGCCGCGCCGGCGTCGACGACGACGTCGCCGCGGGCCAGCGCCAGCCGCAGCGCCCGCACGCACGCGGCGAGGGCGGGCCCGCTGGGGTGCTCGGGCAGGACGACACGGACCGCCCGGTCGTGCGGCGGCAGGACCCGGCTGCTGGCGGGAGACGTCGTCACGGGACCACCCCACCTCGGGCGGGGGGTCGGCGTCGTCCTCCTGGGGTCGGGAGGTGACGTCATCCCTGGGGTGGACGCCGTGGCTCGCGCGGGTCGTCCGGCCCGTCGCACCGGGGCCCGCGCCGCGCCTGGCAGGGTCGGCGGCGTGCGCCCCTTCACCCAGGTCGACGTCTTCACCGAGGAGCCCGCGCCGGGCCTCGGGAACCCGGTGGCGGTCGTCCACGACGCCGAGGGCCTCGACGACACGACGATGCAGCGCCTCGCGCGGTGGACCAACCTCTCCGAGACCACGTTCCTGCTCCCGCCGACCGATCCGGCCGCCGACTACCGGCTCCGGATCTTCACGCCGTCCCGGGAGCTGCCCTTCGCCGGGCACCCGACGCTCGGCTCCGCGCGCGCGTGGCTGGAGGCCGGTGGGGTCGCGCGGGGCGAGGGCCTCGTCCAGGAGTGCGGCGCCGGGCTCGTGCGCGTGCGGCGGGACGCGGCCTCCGGCCGTCTCGCCTTCGCCGCCCCACCGCTCGTGCGCAGCGGGCCGGTGGACGCAGACCTGCAGGCGCGGCTGCGCGCGGGGCTGCACCTGGCGGAGGAGGACGTCGTCGACGCCGCGTGGACGGACAACGGGCCCGGCTGGGTCTCGCTCCTGCTGCGCGACGCGGGCGCCGTCCTGGCCCTCGAGCCGGACCTGCCCGCGCTGACGGGCCTGGACGTCGGCGTCGCCGGCGCCTACCCGCCGGGGTCGGAGGTCGCGCTCGAGGTGCGCGCCTTCGCCGTCGTCTCCGTGGCCGCCGAGGACCCGGTGACCGGCAGCCTCAACGCCGGTCTCGCCCAGTGGCTCATGGCCACCGGCCGGGTCCCCGACGCCTACGTCGCGGCGCAGGGCACGGCGCTCGGGCGGCGCGGGCGGGTCCACGTCGAGCGGCTCGGGGACGACGTCTGGGTCGGAGGGGGCACCGTCGTCGGCGTCAGCGGCACCGTCGCGGTCTGACGCCCGCGAGGCGACCTGCAGAACTCCGTCCGGGCGGGCAGGCCGACCCGCTGACCTGCGACGACGCGGCGACGTCGGGACTTCTGCAGGTCGCCTCGCGCGGTCAGGCGGGGACGAGCGCGTCCTCGCGGCCGTCCGCCGCGACGAGGTCCGCGTAGCGGCCGCCGAGCGCGAGCAGCTCGGCGTGCGAGCCCTGCTCGACGACGCGCCCGCCGTCGAGGACGGCGATGACGTCGGCGGAGCGGACCGTCGAGAGCCGGTGGGCGATGGTGATCGTCGTGCGGCCGCGGCTCGCCTCGTCGACGGCCGCCTGGACGGCCCGCTCGGTGCGGGTGTCGAGCGCGCTCGTCGCCTCGTCGAGGACGAGCACCCGCGGGTCGCGCAGCAGGGTCCGCGCGATGGCCAGGCGCTGGCGCTCGCCGCCGGAGAAGCGGTGCCCCCGCGAGCCGACGACCGTGTCGTAGCCGTCGGGCAGGGCGACGAGCAGGTCGTGCACCTGCGCCCGGCGGGCGGCGTCCTCGACCTGGGCGTCGGTGGCTCCGGGCCGGGCCTGCCGGAGGTTCTCCCGGACCGTCGTGTGCAGCAGGTACGTCTCCTGCGAGACGACGCCGACGACCTCCGAGACGGTGGTGAGGCGCAGGTCGCGCAGGTCCACGCCGTCGAGCAGGACCCGGCCCTCGGTCGGGTCCTGGAGCCGGGGGACGAGCGAGGCGAGCGTCGACTTGCCCGACCCGGTGGCGCCGACGAGCGCCAGCGAGCCGCCGGCGGGGACGACGAGGTCGACGCCGGTCAGGGCCGGGGCCCGACCGGCCGGGGTGGCGCCGTCGGCGGACGGGTAGGTCAGGCCGACGCCCTCCAGACGGACCTCGCCGCGGACGTCGGCGGGGTCGAGGTCCACCGGGTGCGGGGGGTCGTCGACGTCGACGGGCAGGTCGAGGTACTCGAAGATCCGGCTGAACAGGGCCATGGAGGAGGTGACCTGGACGCCTACGTCGAGCAGCCCGAGCAGCGGGCGGAACAGCGCGCCCTGCAGGCCGGTGAAGGCGACGAGCGTGCCGATGGTCATGCCACTCGAGGTCACCGGCAGGCCGGCGGCGAGGTACACGGCCGCGGGGACGGCGGCGAAGACGACGCCCATGGTCGCCCAGCGCCAGCGGCCCGCGAGCTGGCTGCGGACCTCCAGGCCCACGAGGTCGGCCGACGTCTCGCGGAAACGGGCGCTCTGCGCCGGGCCCGTGCCGAGCGTGCGGCTGAGCTGGGCGCCGCTGACCGAGAGGCCCTCCTCGACCTGCGTCTGCAGGTCCGCCAGGCGGCTCTGCCGCGCGGCCGTGACGGAGCGGCGCATGACGGCGACCTGCCGCGTCAGCCACACCGACGGCGGGACGACGACGAGCGAGAGCAGCGACAGCCGCCAGGACAGCGCGGCCATGGCCACCGCCGTGCCCACGACGGTCGTGACGTTGGAGGCCAGCGACGTCGCCGTCGAGGTGACGACGGACTGCATGCCGCCGATGTCGTTGGTCAGGCGTGACTGCACCTCCCCGCCGCGGGTGCGGGTGAAGAACCCGATCGACTGGCGCTGCAGGTGGCCGAACACCGACGTCCGCAGGTCGTGCATGACGGCCTGCCCCACGGTGGTCGACAGCCACGTCTGGCCGACGCCGAGCAGCGCGGTGACGACGGCGACGCCGACCATCCCGGCGACCGCCCACCCGAGGAGGCCGAGGTCCTGCTGCGGGAGCGCGTCGTCGATGACGAGGCGGACGAGGAACGGCGTGGCCAGGGCGACGGCCGACGAGGTGACGATGAGGGCGACGACGACCGCGATCTGCGCGCGGTGGGCGGCGAACAGGCCGGCGACGCGGCGGAGCGAGACGGGGGAGTGCTGCAGCTGCGCCCGGTCGGCGGGGTCCGGGCGGCGGCCGCCACGGCCGCCGGGGCGCCCGTCCGGCCGGGACGGGCCGGCGCCGCCGGGCGCGGCGTCGCGGGTACGGGGGGTGGGGATCGACGTGGTGCCACGTCCTCTCGGGTCGGTTACGGAGGTTGCCTCACGATGAGGCTCAAGCATGCGCCGGCGCCTAGTGTTCCCGCCATGGCCGAGGACCCTCCGTCGCACCCGGCGTCCTGCCCGACGGTGACGCCGGTGCCGCCGTCCGGGGCCGCCGGGACCACGGGGGAGACCGGAGCCGCCGAGGAGGCCGGGCCTGCCGGGCGGCCCGGGACCGCCGAGCTGCCCGAGCTGCTGGTCGGCGCCGCCCGGTCGCTGCGCCGGGCGTGGGTCGGGGCGCTCGAGCCGCACGGGCTCAGCCCGCACCAGGCGCGGGCCCTGCGGGCGGTCGTCGGCCCGTGGCGCGGTGACCGGCCAGGGGCAGGGACCGGTCACGCGGGTCCGGGCGACGCGGGCACCGGGCCGGGCCGCCGGTCCGGCGGGACCGAGCAGCGGGACGGCCTGCGCGTCTCCGACCTCGCGTCGGCGCTGCGCATCGCCCCCCGGTCGGCCACGGAGGTGGTCGACGGCCTGGAGGAGCGAGGGCTCGTCGTCCGCGCGAGCGACCCGGCCGACCGCCGCGCCGTCGTCCTGCGGGCGAGCGACGCCGGGCGCGCGCTGTCCCGGGACGTGGAGGTCGCCCGCGCGCGCGGCGGCGAGGCGCTGCTCGCCCGGCTGGGCGCCGACGACCGGGTCGAGCTCGCGCGGCTGCTGCGCCTGCTCCTCGCCGACGAGGAGGCCGACCCCCGTCGCCCGGAGCCACGGCGCTGAGGGCGTGCCCGCGTCGTCGGTCGCCGTGCCGACGGCACGGCGTGAGGTACCGCTGGCGGAGGTAGCCGTCCCGCGTCGCCGTCTGCGGACGTCGAGGGCCGACACGCCGCGTGCCGCCCCTCGACGTCCGCGTCCGTCGTGCGGGCCCGGTGTGCCGCCCCTCGACGTCCTCGCCCGTCGGGCGGCCCCGCGTGCCGCCCCCCGAGGACCGCGCACGGTTCCCGCGGCGAGCCGTCGCCGAGGAGCGGTCAGCCGTCGGTGGTGGTCCGCACGTCGTAGGTGGTCTGGACCATCCCGCCGCCGAGGACCTCGGTGCGGCGGTGCACGAGGTCGACGTCGTGGGGGAGCGGCCCGAACAGCGGGGCGCCCGCGCCGATGAGGACGGGGACCCGCGAGAGCGTCAGCTCGGTGACGAGGCCCGCCGCGAGGCAGGCCTGGACGGCACGGCCGCCGTCGACGTAGACGCGCCCGCAGCCGGCGTCCGCCAGCGCCGCGACGGCGTCGTCGAGGTCGCCGTGCACGGTGATCCGGGCGTCCTCGCTGTCCTTCATGGACGAGCTGAGCACGTGGACGGGCTTGTCCAGGTAGGGCCAGCTGTCGTAGTCGGCGATGACCTCGTAGGTGCCGCGGCCCATGAGGACGGCGTCGACGCTCGAGACGAAGTCGCGGAACCCGGCGTCGCCCGCGGCCTCGCCGCGCTCGGTGAGCCAGTCCAGGTCGCCGTCGAGGCGGGCGATGAAGCCGTCGACCGACAGGCCGATGTAGACGCAGCCTCGGACCCCACGGCGCGAGGCACGCGACTGGTCGTGGCCGCCGAGGGCGTCGAGCGGGGCGTCGGTGGTCTCCGCCGAGGAGGTCATGGGAGCAGCCTGCCCCGCCGCACCGACGACGGCCACGGCGACGCGCGGTGACGGCCGGACGGCGCCAGGCTCGTGCCTCGACGGGCCGCGCCGGCCCGAGCCGCCCGGTCGCCCGTCGACCGCCCCGCCGAGAGGAACGCCGCCGTGGACCTGCCCGAGGACCTGCTCGACCTGCTGCGCCGCCCCAGCCCCTGCTACGTCACGACGCTCATGCCGGACGGCTCCCCCCAGACGACGCAGACGTGGGTGGACACCGACGGCGAGCACGTGCTCGTCAACACCGTCGTCGGCTACCAGAAGACGCGCAACGTCGAGCGCGACCCGCGCGTCAGCGTCGCCGTCGGGGACCCGGACAACCCCTTCCGGTACGTCGCCGTCCGCGGTCGTGTCGTGCGGACGACGACGGACGGCGCCGCCGACCACATCGAGGCGCTCTCGCAGCGCTACACCGGTGGGCCCTACGCCTGGTACGGCGGCCGCGACCAGCAGCGGGTGGTCCTCGTCGTCGAGGCCGACCGGGTGCACGGCATGGGGTGAGGCGCGGCCCTGCCCGCGACGGCCCCGTCAGCCCGCCGTCGCCGCGGAGGAGCGGGTGCCACGCCCGGCGCCCGGCCGGGGGCGCAGCCGGGCGTCCAGCAGCGCCGCGGCCGCCCCGAGGACGACGGCCAGGACGACGACGAGCAGGGTGGCGAGGAGCGCGGCGGGGTAGCCGCGCTCGCCCGCGTCGAGGAACGGGTAGGGGTACCACCCGGTCAGCGCGCCGTGGCCGAAGGTGTACGCGATCCACGCCACCGGCCAGGCCGCGGCGCCCAGCAGCGTCCGCCCGTCCACGCGCGGCCGGGGGCCGAGCAGGAGCCACCCGACCACGCAGGCGACGGGGGAGACGCGGTGCAGCCCGGCGTTCGCCCACCACGCCGCCCCGGTGGGGTCGACCTGCGCGGAGAGCACCGCACCGAAGACCAGACCGGTGACGCTGATCCCGAGGAGGGCGTCCAGCCGCAGCACGCGCCACACCGGGCCGTCGCGCGCCGGGTCGCGGGCGAGGGAGACGGCGGCGACGAGCACGAGGACGTTGCTCTGGATCGTGAAGTAGGAGGCGAGGCGCACGAGCCGGACGCCGAGCGGGGCGCCCTCGTCGCCGCTCGTGGAGCTCGCGTCGGTCCCTCCGGCCAGGACGAGCACCAGCTGCAGGAGGAGCGAGGCCCCGACGACGACGGCGAGGCCGAGGTGCCAGGCCCGCGAGAGGCCGTGCGTCGTCCGGGCCGGGGGGCGCGACGTCCCGGCGGTCGTGCGGTCCATCCGTCACACCCCCCTCACCGAGCCCTCGGCGGGCCGCGGGCCTGCAGTCTCGCGCGGACGCCCCGCGCCTGTCTTCCGCGGCCCCTCGGACGGGCGTACGGTCACGAAACGGGCGCATCCGGCGCGCCTGCCCGGACGGCAGCGAGGCCGCCCGCCGACGACCGGAGGTCGACCGTGCGCCCACGTCCCAAGACCTTCCCCCGCGCCGCGCTCGCCGCGGTCGCCGTCGCCGGTCTGCTGGCGGCCCCGGCCGTCCCGGCCACCGCCGCGCCGGGCGGCGCGGCGGCGCCGGGGCGGGGAGGATCGGCGGCCGTGGCCGACCTCTCCGACGTCATCCCCCTGCCGGCGTCCGTCGCGCCGTCCGGCCGCCCCGTCGAGCTGGGGCCCGGGACGCTCGTGCGCGTCCAGGCCGGCTCCCCGGAGGCCGCGGCCGCCGCGCAGCTGCTCGTCGACCTGCTGCGGCCCTCGACCGGCTTCCGGCTGCCCGTCGTGCCGACGGACGGACCCGACGACGCCTCCCGCCCGCTGTCCGGCATCAGCCTCCTCACCGACGGCGCCGACCCCGCGCTCGGCGACGAGGGCTACGTCCTCGAGGCGAGCGGTCGGTCCGTCGTCCTGCGTGCGGCGACGCGCGAGGGGCTGCTCCACGCCGTCCAGACGCTGCGCCAGCTGCTCCCCCCGGCCGTCGAGGCCCGTGACGCGCAGCCGGGGCCCTGGCTGGTGCCCGGCGGGCGGGTCGAGGACCGCCCGCGCTTCGCCTACCGCGGGGCCATGCTCGACGTCGCCCGGCACTTCATGACGGTGGAGGAGGTGCAGGGGTACGTCGACTCGCTCGCCGCGTACAAGGTCAACCACCTGCACCTGCACCTCACGGACGACCAGGGCTGGCGGATCGAGATCCCGGGCTGGCCGCGCCTCACCGAGGTCGGCGCCGCCACCGAGGTCGGCGGTGGGCCCGGCGGCTCCTACACGCAGGAGGACTACGCGGCGATCGTCGCCTACGCCGCCGAGCGCGGCGTCACCGTGGTGCCCGAGGTCGACCTGCCCGGCCACGCCAACGCGGCGCTCGTCGCCTACCCCGAGCTCACGTGCGACGGCGTCGCGCCGGAGCCGTACACCGGCATCGAGGTCGGCTTCTCGACCCTGTGCGTCGACAAGGAGGTGACGTACGACTTCGTCGGTGACGTCGTGCGGGCGCTCGCGGCGGCGACGCCCGGTGAGTACCTGCACATCGGCGGCGACGAGGCGCTCGTCACGACCGAGGAGGAGTACGCCCGCTTCATGCGCCGCGTCCTGCCCCTGGTCGAGGCGACCGGCAAGACGGCCGTCGGCTGGCAGGAGCTCCTGCCCCTCGCCGCCGGGCCGGCCGGGGGCGGGCCCGTGACCGTCGGGCAGTACTGGGTCCCCGGTGCGCCCGAGCAGCCGCTCCTGGACTCCCTCGCCCGCGGGAACCGGGTGGTCATGTCCCCGGCCGACCACGCCTACCTCGACATGAAGTACGCCGAGGGCTTCCCGCTCGGCCTGCAGTGGGCCGGGTTCACGGGCGTCGAGGACGCCTTCGCCTGGGACCCCGCGACGTACGCCGAGGGGATCGGCGAGCAGGACGTGCTCGGCGTCGAGGCGGCGATCTTCAGCGAGACGCTCGAGGACCTCGACGACGTCGAGACCATGGCGTTCCCGCGGCTGCCCGGCATCGCGGAGATCGGCTGGTCACCGCGGGCGACGCACGACTGGGCCACCTACCGCGAGCGCCTCGCGCTGCAGGGGCCGCGGTGGGAGCGGCGGGGCGTCGACTACTACCGCTCGCCCGAGGTGCCCTGGGCGGGGTGAGCCGGCACGGCCACGTCCTCGGCGCACGAGCCGGGCGTCGCCCCGCGCCGGTGAGGGCCGCGCCGGTGGGGGGCCGGGGCCGGTGCGGCGCAGGGCCGGCTCGACCGGCCGCGGGCGCGGGCGGCAGCATGGGGTCGCCCGGGCGCCGCCGCCCGGGACGCCGAGACCACGAGGTGCCCCGTGCAGCGCTCCGCCGTCCCCCCGCAGGACCGTCCCGCCGTCGACGCCGCGGTCGCGGGCCTCGCCGGCGTCCGGCGACTGGGCGTGGCCTTCTCCGGCGGTGTCGACTCCTCCCTGGTGCTCGCCCTCGGCGTCCTGGCCCTCGGCCCCCAGCGCGTCGTGGCGGTCCTCGGCGTGTCGCCCAGCCTGGCGGCCGACGAGCGCGCGGCCGCCCACCGCGTCGCCGAGGTGGTCGGCGCGCGCGTGGTCGAGGTGCGCACCTACGAGGGGGACCGCGAGGCCTACCGCCGCAACGGGCCCGACCGCTGCTTCCACTGCAAGGACGAGCTGTTCAGCCGCATCGACGACGAGGTCGTCGCCGCCCACGACCTCACCGCGGTGGCCTACGGCGAGAACGCCGACGACGCCCGGCGCCCCGACCGCCCGGGGTCGCGCGCCGCCACCGAGCACGCCGTGCTGCGCCCGCTCGCCGACGCCGGGCTCGACAAGGCCGCCGTGCGCCGCGTGGCCCGTGCGCTCGGGCTGCCGTCGGCGGACAAGCCCGCGGCGCCGTGCCTGGCCTCGCGCATCCCGCACCACAGCGAGGTCTCGCCGGAGAAGCTGGCCCAGGTGGAGGCCGCCGAGGCGGCCCTGCGCGACCTCGGGCTCGGGGACCTGCGCGTGCGCCACCACGGCGACGTCGCCCGCCTCGAGGTGCCCGAGGCCGACCTCCCCGCGCTCGTGAGCGCACCCCTGCGCGAGGAGGCGGTGCGCGCGGTGCGGGCGGCAGGGTTCCGCTTCGTGGCCCTCGACCTCTCGGGCGTGCAGTCCGGCGCGTTCACGCTGCCGCTGGTGGGCGTGCGTGCCGGCTGACGAGGAGCGTCCCGGCGGGTCCTGGAGCCCGCCGGAGGCGCTCGCCTCCTTCGCGCAGCTGGACGACGACCGCGGGGCCCGGCGCGGCTACGCGGAGGCGGTCTTCTGCGAGGGCAAGACCGTCGAGCAGGTGGCCGCCATCGCCGCCGCGGTGCGGGAGCGGGGCGCGCGCACGCTCTTCACCCGCCTGCGCCCGGAGCAGGTGGCCCCGCTGCTGGCCGCCCTGGGGGAGGACCCGGCCGCGCTCCACGTCCCCGAGGCGCGGCTCGTGGCCTGGCCCGCCGAGCCGCCGGCGCGCAGCGGCGGCCTCGTCGTCGTCGTGGCCGCCGGGACGAGCGACCTGCCCGTGGCCCGGGAGGCCGCCGTCACCGCCGCGCACCTCGGCCGGGAGGTCCGCGAGGTCGTCGACGTCGGGGTCGCCGGGCTGCACCGCGTGCTGGGCCACCTCGACCTGCTGCGCAGCGCGCGCGTCGTCGTCGTCGCCGCCGGGATGGACGGCGCCCTGCCGGGTGTCGTCGCCGGGCTCGTGCCCTGCCCCGTCGTCGCCCTGCCGACGTCGGTCGGCTACGGCGCCTCCTTCGCGGGCGTCGCCCCGCTGCTGACGATGCTCACCGCCTGCGCGCCGGGGGTCGGCGTGGTCGGCATCGACAACGGCTACGGCGCAGGGCACCTCGCCGCGCAGATCGCCGCCTCCTGAGGGGTGCCGGCGCCCGGCCCGGGACCCGGCCGCGAACCTGCACCGCCTTGAGCCACGGGTTCTGCCTCTGTCCCGGGCTCAGCCCCGGGCGGGCGGCCACGGGGCGCCGGCGACGAGCCCGGCGTCCACCGCCGCCGCCCGGGCGCGCACGAGGGCCGTGGCCACGGGCTCGCCCGTCCGCTCGGCGAGGGCGACGACGTCGGTGAACTCCGGCATGGCCTGGACGACGACCCCGCCTCGGTGGCCGACCTTCACGCGGACCTCGCCACCGGAGCGCCCCGTACCGGGGCGCCCCGGCACCGCGACGGGCGACCACGCGCGGTCGAGGACGTCGCGGCGCACGGCGCTCCGGCGCACCCCGAGGGTGCTCGTGCCCGTCATGACCGCCCACGACAGCGCCTCGGCGTGCCCGGGGTCGGCCAGGACGGTGAGCACGTGCGCAGGACGCCCCTTCTTGCCGAGCACCGGCACGAGCCAGGCGTCCAGGGCGCCGCGGGACAGCAGGTCGGCGACGACCTCCGGCCACACGCGCGGGTCGAGGTCGTCGACGGTCGCCTCGAGCAGCAACGCGTCCTCGAGGTCCCGGTCCCCCTCCCGTCCCGCGGCCGCGGAGGGCGCCGTGGGCGTCCCCAGCACGACGCGGACGACGTTGGCCCGACCGGGGACGTCGCGCGTGCCGGCGCCGGTCCCCGTGGCGACGACGCGCAGCGCCGGCAGCGGCCCGGACGCCGAGGCCAGCGCCGTGACGAGCGCCACGCCGGTGGGCGTGGCGAGCTCGCCCTCCTCGCCGGGCCGCACGCCGGCGACGACGTCCCAGCCGACCGTCATCGCGAGCACCGCCGGTCCGGGGACCGGCAGCGCCCCGTGCGCCGCCCGTACCCGTCCGGCCCCGGTCGCGACGGCGGAGACGACGAGGTCGTCGACGCCGAGCAGGTCCAGCGCCGCCGCGGTGCCGACGACGTCGGCGACGGCGTCGAGGGCGCCCACCTCGTGGAAGTGCACGTCCTGCGCGGGGACGCCGTGGACCCGGCCCTCGGCGTCGGCGAGGCGGCCGAAGACCGCCAGCGCACGCTCCCCGGCGCCGGGCGAGAGCCCCTCGCCGGCCCCCTCGAGCAGGGCGCGCACGTCGCGCCACGTGCGGTGCGGCGGGTCGTCCACGAGGACGTCGACGTGGGCCTTCACCGCGCGCAGCCCGCCCCGCACGACCTCCTCGACGCGCAGCCGCACGGCGCCGGGCACGACGGCGTCGACGGCGCGCTGGAGCACGGCCGGGTCGGCGCCGGCGTCGACCAGCGCCCCCAGCAGCATGTCCCCCGCCACGCCCGCGGAGGCGTCCACCCAGGCCCGCACCGCCACCACCGCTCCCTCTCGCGCCGCAGCGCCCTCGTCCGCGCCGGGCGCGGCCGCCCCGCGGGCGGCCCCGCGGACGGTAGCGGGGCTCTCGGCCGCCCTCGCGGCGCTCCGCTGGCAGGATGCCCGCGGACGCGGGCGGCGCGCGCCGCCCGTCCCTCGACGAGGAGGCCCCGGTGGAACGACGACGGCTCGGCAGGCTCGGCCACGAGAGCTCGGTGCTCATCTACGGCGCGGCGGCGCTCAGCGACGTGGACCAGGACACGGCGGACCGGTCGGTGCAGGAGGCGCTGGACGCCGGGATCAACCACTTCGACGTCGCCCGCAGCTACGGCGAGGCGGAGGTCCGCCTCGCGCCGTGGGTCTCCCGCATCACGGACGTCGGCTTCCTCGCCACGAAGGTGGAGGAGCGCGGCCGCGAGGACGCCTGGCGCTCGATCGGGGAGTCGCTCGAGCGGCTCGGCACCGACCGCGTGGACCTCCTGCAGCTGCACGCCGTCGGCGACGCCGCGACGCTCGACCGGGTCACCGCGGACGACGGCGCGCTCGCCTCGGCGGTGCGCGCGCAGGAGGAGGGCCTCGTCGGCGCGGTCGGCATCACCGGCCACGGGCCGGAGGCGGCGCAGACCCACCTCGAGGCGCTGCGGCGCCACCCCTTCGCGTCCGTGCTCACCCCGCTCAACCCGGTGCTGTCACGGGACCCGGTCTTCCGCGGCGCCTACGGCGCGCTCGTGGACGAGGTGCAGCGCCAGGACGCGGCGCTCATGACCATCAAGACGGTCTCGCGCCGCAACTGGCCCGAGGGCGACGAGGGCCGCTACGCCACCTGGTACGAGCCCTACGACGACGCCGAGCGCATCCGGGCCGCCGTCTCCTGGGTCCTGGCCCACGACGAGATGACCGGCATCCCCACGCCCGGCGACGTCCGGCTGCTGGGCATGGTCGTCGCCGCCGAGGCCGACCGGATGCCCGTCGAGGAGGCCGAGCGCGTGCTCGCCGGGGACCCGCTGTACTCCTCGCCCTTCGTCAGCATGCCCTTCTGACCCGTCCGGCCGGCCCCGCCGCCGGTCGTGGCCGGCCCCCGGGACCGGCCCGGTCGGCTCAGTAGAACTCGACGACGTCCACCCGGTTGCGCAGCTCGCGCCCGTCGAGCAGGCGCGTGGCGTTGTCCGCGAAGAGCGCCGCGATGCGGTGGGTGATCGTCGGGTCCCCGGCGGCCGTGTGCGGGCTGATCAGCACCTCCGGGCGGTCCCACAGCGGGCTCGCGGCGTCCAGCGGCTCGGAGGCGACGACGTCGAGCGCGGCGTAGCCCACCGTGCCGTCGTCGAGGGCCGCGACGAGAGCCTGCTCGTCGACGACCGTGCCGCGGCCCACGTTGACGAAGGTCGCTCCCTCCCGCAGCGCCGCGAAGAACCGCCGGTCGAGGAGGCCCTTCGTCGACGGCGTGCCCGGCAGCGTGACGACGACGCCGTCGACCCGACCGGCGACGTCCGCGAGGTCCTCGGGCCGCACGAGCTCGTCGACGCCGTCGACGGGCCGCCCGTGCCGGCTGGTGCCGACGACGGTCGTGCCGACCGCCGAGAGCAGCCGCGCCACCTCGGAGCCGATGCCGCCGAGGCCGACGACGAGGACGGTCTGCCCCGAGAGCTGGCCCATGAACCACTTGTCGGGCCAGCGGTGCGCCGCCGAGTCCGCCTGCAGCCGCGGCACGCGCTTGGCCCCGGCGAGCAGGCCCAGCAGGGCGAACTCCGCGAGCGGGGTCCCGTGGACGCCCGCCGACGTCGTGAAGGCGACCCGGTCCAGCTCCTCCTCGGTGAGGCGCGCCGCGCGCACGGACTGCCCGCCGCCGGCGGCCATCGTGTGCACCCACCGCAGCCGGGGGTTGGCGCGCACGACCCGGGCCAGCGCCGCCGGGTCCTCGTCCGGGATCCCGAGCAGGGCGTCGGCGCCGTCCAGGAGCTCCTCGAGGTCGCGCTGCTGCTGCTCGTCGCGCGAGAACGACGGGTCGCCGTCCTGGTCCCCGGGCCAGCGCACGGGCGCCAGCAGGTCGGGGCCGACGACCAGGTCCACCCGCGGCTCCTGCTCGACGACGACCTGCCGGCTGGGCTCGTCGAAGGGCGTGGCGACGGCCACGCGCAGGCTCTCGGCCACGGGCTGCTCCTCGGTCGTGGGCCCGTCCGCGGCCGTCGGTCGCGGAGGGCGGTGCGGGTCGTGCCGGTGCGTCCGGTTCTACCAGGAGACGGCGGGGCGGGCCGTGCCGCCGTCCGTGTGACGTCGGGCCGCGCGCGGGGCGGGGGCCGGTGCGGCGGCTGCGGCGCGGACCCCCACCGCCGATGGAGGGGCGTGAGGACTCCCCCGACGGTGCGGCGGCCGCCGCCCGCCGCGGTGGTGCCGCTGCTGGCCGCGCTGACGTGCGCGATCGCCCTGGCCGTGCCCGCGCTGCTGCCCGTCTACGTCCTCGTCGTCCCCTGGGCCGGCGTCGTCCTCGTCCTCGCGGGCGTCCTCGTCCACCGCCCCCGCACGCCCCTGCCGTGGCTGGTGCTCGCCGCCGTCCTCGCGGCGGGCGCGCTGAGCCTGCAGCTCATCGGGGCCCAGGGCTCCGGCGACGGCTCGGGCGGGGCGCTGGCGCTCCTCGGCCGCGCCGGCGCCGGCGTCGTCCTGCTGTGCCTGGCGGTCGCGGCCCGCCGGGGCGGACGGCGCGAGCACGTGCTCGAGACGCTCGTGAGCGTGCTCGTCGTCGTCCTCGCCGGCGTGCAGCTGCTGCACCTGCTCGGGTCGACCGACGCGGTGGCCCTCGCCCTCGTCGGACCGACCGCCGACCTCGTCCTGCTCTGCTTCGTGCTGCGCTTCGCCGCCTCGCGGGAGTCGCGCCACCCCTCCTGGGCCTTCGGCACGGGAGCGCTCGTCGTCCTGGTGGGCGCCGACGTCGCCGCGGTCCTCGGCGCGGTGGCGCCGCCGGAGGTCGCCGCGCTGCAGGCGCTGGTCCTCCTCGTCACCGGCTGCGCCGCGCTGCCCGCGGCGATGACGGGAGCCTTCGACCACGAGGTGCTGCTGCGCCGACGCCCGTCCTCGGCGGCCCTCGTCGGGCTGCTGCCGCTCGTCCTCCTGCCCGTCGCGCTGCGCGTCCTCGACCTCGCCACCGGTGACCACGGCCTGCCGTCGTGGGCCTTCCTCGCCGTCGGGACGACGACGGCGGCCCTGTGCGTGCTGCGGGCCTGCGTGGCCCTGCGGGAGAGCGAGCACCTCGCCGGCCACGACCCCCTCACGGACCTGCCGAACCGGCGGGGCCTGGCGCGGCTCTTCGACGACGCGCCGCGCGAGGGCTGGGCCCTGCTCCTCGTCGACCTCGACGACTTCAAGGACGTCAACGACGCGCACGGGCACGACGTCGGCGACCTGCTCCTGCTCGGGGTCCGCGACCGGCTCGCGGGGTCGGTGGGGCGCGACGGCGTGGTGGCCCGCTTCGGCGGGGACGAGTTCGTCGTGCTCGTGCGCTCCGGCCGGGAGGAGGCGGTGGCGGACCGCCTGCTGCGGGACCTCCGGCCGCCGCTGCTCGTGCGAGGCCTGGCGCTGCGGACGAGCGGCAGCGTCGGGCTGGCCGCCGCCGACCCCGCCGCCGGCCTGTCCGAGCTGCTGACGCGCGCCGACGTCGCCCTGTACGCCGCCAAGGGCGCCGGCCGCGACACCGTGCGCTCCTACCGCCCGGAGCAGCGGGTCGAGGTGCAGCGCCGGTTCACCCTCACCAGCCAGGTGCGCCAGCTCCTCGGCGGGCGCTCGGCGTCCGTGGGGCGCCTGGAGGTGCACTACCAGCCGCTCGTGGAGCTGGCGAGCGGCGAGGTCGTCGGCGCCGAGGCCCTCGTGCGCTGGCGGCACCCCGAGCACGGGCTGCTCCCGCCCGACGCCTTCCTCGGCCACGTGGCGAGCAGCGGCCTCGACGCCGAGCTCGACACCGCCGTCCTGCACGAGGTCCTCGAGCAGATGGGCCGCTGGCGCGACCAGCGACGCCGGTCCCTGCCGGTGAGCGTCAACCTCACCCGCACGAGCCTGCTCGACCCGGCGCTGGCCGACCGGGTCCGGGAGGCCCTCGCGCGCGCCGGGGTCCCGGGCGACCAGCTGCACGTGGAGATCACCGAGCACGAGCCCTTGCCCGACGACGACCGGCTGCTCGCCACGCTGCACGCGCTGCGGGCGCTGGGCGTCGAGATCCACCTGGACGACTACGGCACCGGCTACACGTCGCTGGACTACCTGCGGCGCTTCCCCGTGCGGGTGCTCAAGGTCGACCGCTCGGTCGTCTCCGGCGTCGGGGCGGGCGGCAGCCAGCTCGTCGCCGGCCTCGGCGCCATGTCGAGGACCCTGCGCCTGGACCTGCTGGCCGAGGGCGTCGAGACCGAGGAGCAGCGACGCCGGCTGCTCGCGCAGGGCGTCCGGCTGGGCCAGGGGTGGTTGTTCTCCTACCCCCTGCCCGCGACCGTCTACGCCGAGCGGGTGCTCGGCCGCCCGCACGAGTGCCTCCCGGTGAACGGGGTCCCCGCCCCGCGCCTGCCGCTCGGCGCCCCCGCCGACGCCGCCGTCCGCCGGGCCGCCGGGCCGGAGCACCGGGGGGCGGCCGTGTGACGTCGACGGCCGGAGGAGGCGGCATGATCGCCCGCGGCGGCGCAGCGGTGCGCCGCGACGACGAGGAGGCGATCGAGCGTGAGCACCACGGCCGGGACCACGACGGACGTCGGGGACGTCCCCCGCACCATGCGCGCGAGCGTCATGACGGGGGTACGGGCGGTCGAGGTGCAGGAGCGCCCCGTCCCGGTGCCCGCGGACGACGAGGTGCTCGTCCGCGTCGGCTCGGTCGGCGTGTGCGGCAGCGACGTCCACTACTTCACGGAGGGGCGGATCGGCGACATGGTCGTCGACGGGCCGCTCGTCCTCGGCCACGAGGTCGGCGGGACGGTCGTCGGCGTCGGGCGTGACGTGCCGGAGAGCCGGGTCGGGGAGCGCGTCGCGCTCGAGCCGCAGAAGCCGTGCCGGCGGTGCCGCCAGTGCCACGCGGGCCGGATGAACCTCTGCCCCCACATGGTCTTCTACGCCACGCCGCCGGTGGACGGCGCCTTCTGCGAGTACGTGACGGCGCCCGCGGACTTCGCCTACCCGGTGCCCGACTCCCTGTCCGACGCGGCGGTCGGCCTGCTCGAGCCGCTGTCCGTGGGCATCTGGGCCATGCGCAAGACCGACGTCGGCCTCGGCGACCGCGTCCTCGTCGCCGGCGCGGGCCCGATCGGCGCGATGGTCGCCCAGGCGGCCCGTGCCCAGGGCGCCACGGACGTCGTCGTCACCGACCTCGTCGAGTCCCGCCGGGAGCGCATCCTCTCCTTCGGCGCCACACGGGCGCTCGACCCGCGCGAGTCGGCGGCCGAGATCGCCGCCCTCGAGGCGGACGCCTTCGTCGACTGCACCGGTGCCACCCCGGCGGTGCTCTCGGGGATCGAGGCGGTGCGCGGCGGCGGGACGGTCGTGCTCGTCGGCCTCGGGGCGGAGACGATGCCGATCCCGGTGCAGCTGGTCGCCACCCGGGAGATCCGTCTCACCGGCGTCTTCCGCTACGTCGACACCTGGCCCCGGGCGATCGAGCTCGCGCGCACGGGCACCGTGGACCTCGACGGGATGGTCACCGCGCGCTACGACCTCGACTCGGTCGAGGAGGCGCTGCTCGCCGACTCCGACCCCACGAGCATGAAGGCGGTCGTCGACGTCTTCGGAGGTCCCCGATGAGTGATGCGACGAGTGTCCCGGTGAGCGACCCGACGAGCGGTGGCGACGGGGGCCGCCGGGGCAGCGGTGTGCTCGACCGCTTCTCGCTGGAGGGGCGCGTGGCGCTCGTCACCGGCGGCTACCGCGGGCTCGGACGGGCCTTCGCGCAGGCGCTCGCCGAGGCGGGTGCCGACGTCGCGGTGGCCGCCCGGGACGAGGCCCGCAGCGTGGAGGCGGCGGAGGAGATCGCCGCGTCCACCGGGCGCCGGACGCTCGGGCTGCGGATGGACGTGACGTCGCGGCCCGAGGTCGAGGCCGGCGTCGCCCGGGTCGTCCGCGAGCTCGGCAGCCTGGAGGTCCTCGTCAACAACGCCGGCACGTGCATCCACGAGCCGGCGCTGGAGGTCAGCGACGACCACTTCGAGCAGGTGCTGACGACCAACGTCCGCGGCGTCTGGCTGCCCACGCAGGTGGCCGCGCCGCACCTGGCGCAGCAGGGGCCGGACGGCGTCCGGGGCTCCGTCGTCAACATCGGCTCGATCAGCGCGATGATCGTCAACCGCCCGCAGATGCAGCCCGTCTACAACGCGAGCAAGGCTGCGGTGCACCAGCTCACGAAGTCGCTCGCCGCGGAGTGGGCGCCGCAGGGCATCCGCGTCAACGCCCTCGCCCCGGGGTACGTCAAGACGGAGATGGCGCCCGTCGACGAGCCCCGCTTCCGTCGGATGTGGATCGAGGACGCCCCCATGCAGCGCTACGCGACCCCCGAGGAGGTGGCCGCGTCCGTCGTCTACCTCGCGAGCGACGCCTCGTCCTTCTGCACCGGCACCGTGCTCGTCACCGACGGCGGCTACACGCTCTACTGACCCTCCTCGCCCTCCCTCTCCCCACCCTCCCTCTCCTCACCCCCCTCCCTCGCGCTCGTCTCCCGCACTTCGACGACTTCTCGTCGTTAGGGACGTCCCTGGACGACAGGAAGTCGTCGAAGTGCGAGAAGAGGGGAGGAGCGAGAAGGGGAGGAGCGGGGAGGGGGCGGGGGACAGGGGCGGGTCAGAGGGCGGTGTAGCCCCCGTCGACGGTGACGCACTGGCCGACGACGTAGCGCGAGCGGGGCGAGGCGAGGTGCGCCACGGCGTGGGCGACGTCCTCCGGCTGCCCGACGTCGCCGGTGGGGATGCGGGAGCGCCAGGCGGCGGCGGTCTCCGGGTCGTCCTCGAGGACCCCGCGGGTCTGGTCGGTGGCGACGTAGCCGGGGGAGACGGCGTTGACGCGGATCCCGAGCGGCGCCCACTCGACGGCGAGCGAGCGCACGAGGCCCTCGACCCCCGCCTTGCTGGCGTTGTAGGCGCTCTGGCGCTGGGGCACGTTGACGACGCGGGCCGACATCGACGCGATGGCGACGACGGTGCCGCCGGCCCCCGCGGCGACGCAGGCCCGGGCGAAGGCCTGGCACACGAGGAACGTGCCGGTGAGGTTGACCCGCAGCACCCGGTCCCACTGCTCGGGCGTCGTGTCCAGGGCGTCGGCGACGAGCGCCGTCCCGGCCGCGTGCACGAGCAGGGACGGCGTCCCGAGCCGCGCGCCGACCTCTGCGAGCGCCGCGGCGACGGACGCCGCGTCCGTGACGTCGGCGGGCACGGCGACGGCGCGCACGCCGTGCTCGGCGGCGATCCGCTGCGCGCTCGCTCCGGCCTCGTCGAGCACGTCGAGCAGGGCGACGTCCGCCCCGCGTGCCGCGAGCTCGGCCGCGCAGGCGTACCCGATACCGCGTGCCCCGCCCGTCACGACGGCCGTGCTCCCCGCGTGCTCCCGTCCCGACCCGTCGTCCACCCCGCCATCCTGCCCGTGGTCGCGAGGCGACCTGCAGAAGTCACGGCGCCAAGGCGCCACCGCAGGTCGGAGCCCTCTGCCCGTCGCGCCGCAGGACTTCTGCAGGTCACCTCGCGCGAACCTCCCGTGGCAGCCTGCGGGCATGCGCCTGGAGGACCTCGTCGACCGCGCCCTCTCGCTGCTGGAGGGGCGCGACCGCGTGCTGCTGGGCGTCGCCGGGGCGCCCGCGGCGGGCAAGACCACGCTCGCGCGCGCCGTCGTCGACGGGGTGGGGGCCGCTCTCGCCGGGCGGGGGGCGCACGGGCCCGGGGAGCCGCCGGTCGCCGTCCAGGTGCCGATGGACGGGTTCCACCTCGCCGACGTCGAGCTCGCCCGGCTGGGGCTCTCCGACCGCAAGGGCGTGCCCGCCAGCTTCGACGCCGGTGGCTACGTGGCGCTGCTGCGGCGGCTGCGGGCCGCGGACGAGGAGGTCGTCTACGCGCCCGCGTTCGAGCGCGACCTCGAGCAGGCGCTCGCCGGCGCCGTCGCGGTGCCGAGGTCGACCCGCCTCGTCGTCACGGAGGGCAACTACCTCCTGCTCGACGAGGCGCCCTGGGACGCCGTCCGTCCGCTGCTGGACGAGGTGTGGTTCGTCGGCGCGCCGGAGGACGAGCGCGTGGCGCGGCTGCTGGCGCGGCACGTCGAGTTCGGCAAGACGCCCGAGGCGGCCCGGGCGTGGATGGCCGCCGTCGACGACCCGGACGCCGCCCTCGCCGCCGCGGGGCGCAGCGCGGCCGACCTCGTCGTCACGACCGCCTGACCCGCCCGGCCGCCGGGGCCGCACGGCTGGTCGCGGCCTCGGGTCGCGGGGTCAGACCGGGGGGAGGTCGGCGGCCAGGACCGTCTCCCCGCCCGTGCCCAGGACCGCCAGCCGACGGGCGTCCTCGCGCAGCACCGGTGCGTTGAGCCGGCACTCGACCACCGCGTCGGCCCCGACGAAGCCGCCGGAGGAGACCTGCCGTCCGGTCCGGTCGAGGAGGACGAGGCGGTAGTCGACCCCCGCCTCGAGCCCCGCGACGTCGAGGACGGTCTCCGTGCCCCAGGTGTGGGCCACGACGGCGAGGTCGGCGTCCACGCCCGTCGGCCCGCCGGACAGCTCCACCTGCTCGACCGCCCCGAGCGTCCCCGCGGGGCCGGCGGGTGGGCGCTCGACGAGGGACTCGACCCCCAGGGCGGCGCCCGCGCCCCCGACGACGAGGGCCGCGGCGGCGGCGCCGAGCGCCCAGGGGCGGCGTCGTCGCGTCGCCCGGTCGACGTGCGGCCCGGTGCCGCGACGGCCGCCGACGTCGAGGTCCCCCGCGGGCGGCGCGGGCGCCTCGACCCACCCCGAGCCCCGCGGGGGCAGCGCGGCGAGCACGGAGCGCAGCTCCTCGAGCTCGCGCGCCGCGGAGGGGTCGTCGGCGAGGAGACGCTCGAGCTCCGCGCGCTCGGCGACGTCGAGGTCGTCGGTCGCGGCGCCGCCGAGCAGCTCGGCCCGCCGGTCGCGGCCGCCCGGGTCGTCCCCCTGCGCGTCAGCCACGACCGCCACCTCCTATCCCGTCCTCGTCGTCCCGCAGGCTCGCGCGCAGCGCGCGCAGCCCGTAGTACATCCGTGTGCGCAGCGTCGCCGCGGGCACGCCGGTGCGCGCGGACAGCTCGGCGTACGAGCCGCCGAGCAGGTGCACGTGCACGACCACCTCCCGGTGCTCGTCGGACAGGCGCGCCAGCGCCTCGACGACGACGAGCCGGTCCAGGCTCGTGCTCTGCGCGTCGCCCGCGGCCGGGGAGTCGTGCTCCTGCGCCACGTCCACCGGTCGGGGCCGTCGTGCACGGGCGCGGTGCGCGTCCACGACGACGTTGCGGGCGATGGCGAAGAGCCAGGTGCGCACGGACCCCCGTGCCGCGCCGTACCGGTCGCCCGCCCGCCACGCGCGGACGAAGACCTCCTGGAGCGCGTCCTCCGCCGCTCCCCGGTCCCCCAGGCTGTTGACGGCGAAGGCGAAGACCGCACCCGCGTGCTCCTCGTAGGCGGTCTGCACGTCGAAGCGGTCTGCCGCGCCGCCGGTCGGGCCCGTGGAGGGCATCGCGCGCAGGTGGTCGCGCGAGCGCGCCCGCGGGGACCACCGCACCACCCCGTGGGCTCCCTCCGCCGCCTGCTCGGCCGCCACCGCACCTCCTCGCCGGTGCTGCCGGGGGAGGTCCCGGAGGCTACCGGTGCACCGGGGGGTACGACGCGGCCCGCACCAGCGTTCACGCCCTCCTGCCGCGGGGGCGGCACGTCACCCGGACGGGGTCGGCGGCACCGCTCCGGCGGCCTCCGGCGTGATGTGACGCAGGTCACGGTGAACGGTCGTCCAGAGCCCGACGTACCTCCTGGTGACCCGCGGCCGCCGCCGACCACGGCAGGGGCCGCACCCACCGAGCACGGAGGCCCCCATGCGCACCACCCCAGCCCGACGCCCCGTCGGCCGGAGCCTGGCCACGACGACCGCCCTCCTCGCCGGGGGCGGCCTCCTGGCGCTCGGCAGCGCGCTGCCCGCGTCCGCCACGTCGGTGGACGAGCCCGACTCCTTCACCAGCGCCTTCACGGCCGAGCTGACCCCGGGCGCGGTCGTCGACGCCGACGGCGAGGCCACCGGCGGCGACCCCGACGGCAGCGGGACCATGGAGCTGCGGATCAACTCCGACGACGAGGTCGTCTGCTACGACATCACGACCCAGGACGTCGAGCCGCCCTACGAGAGCCCGGCCAGGACCGCGACGCACGTGCACGAGGCGCCGCAGGGCCGCCCCGGGCCGCCGCGCCTGGCGTTCCCGAACCCGGAGGGCGAGGGCAGCACGCGGACCAGCTCCGGCTGCCTGCAGGGCCCGTTCACCACGGGCATCGAGGGTGACGACGGCGAGGACACCGGCGCGTCCTTCTCCCTCGCGGAGATCGAGGCGGACCCGGCGGCCTTCTTCGGCGACACGCACACGGCCTCGGCCGTCCCCGGCGCGGTGCGCGGCCAGCTCGTGCAGGTGCCCGTCGGCGGTGCCGACACCGGTGCCGGCGGCGTCGCCGACGACGGCGCGCCGACCGCTGCGCTCGTCGGTGGTGCCGGTCTCGTGGCCGCGGGCGCCGTCGGCGCCGTCCTGCTGCGCCGTCGCGCGGTGGCCCAGCAGGGCTGAGCCTCCCCTCGTACGACGACGGGCCGCACCACCGCAGGGGGGTGGTGCGGCCCGTCGTCGCGGGTCAGCGACCCGCCGGAGCGCCGGGGAGGACGTCGCCCGCCCGGTCCGCGAGCTGGTGGCCTGCACCGGACCCGCTCGGGAGGTCTCCCAGGAGGTCGGTGCCCGCCGAGGCGACGACGCCGTCCGTGACGTAGCCGCGCAAGGACGGCCCGCCCCAGGCGGCGGCCGCCGAGACGAGGCCCACGCAGACGAGCGCGGCGACCGCGCCCGAGGCCAGCGCCCCGAGGAGCCGGTCGAGGACGCCCACGTGGAGCCGTGCCAGCAGACCGGAGACGAGGCCGCCGACGGCACCGCCGAGCGCGAGACCCAGCAGGACGCCGACCACGAGGCAGCCGACCGGGACCACCCAGCCCGGCTCGACCGACGGCAGCAGCGGGCCGACCACCGCCGGCGCCCGCAAGCCGAGCACGAGGCCGGCTCCGCCGCCGACGAGCCGGCCGAGGACGGTGCCTCCGCCGGACCGCCAGCCGCCGAGCGCCGCGAGGACGACGACCACGAGCGCCACGAGGTCGACGACGGTCGCCCGGGAGAGCAGCTCCTGCACCGACGTCCCCGTCGGGGACAGCTGCCCCACGGACATGACCATCACCGGCACCGGGCGTCAGCCCGTGGTGGACGGCGTCGCGGTCTCGCCGTCCGTGGGCGCGGCGGGCGGGGTCGGCGTCTCGTCGCCCGTGGGCGGGGCCGGGGGCGTGGGGGTCTCGCCGTCGGCGGGCGGGGCCGGGGGCGTGGGGGTCTCGCCGTCGGCGGGCGGGGCCGGGGGCGTCGGGGCAGCGCCGTCGGCGCCCGGGCCGCAGTCGCCCGAGCCCGCCGGTCCGCCCGCGGCCGGTCCGCCTGCCGCCGGTCCGCCCTCGGCGGGTCCGGCGGGGGACCCGTCGGCGCTGGCCGTCGCGTCGTCGCCGGACGACGACGTGCCGTCCTGGCCCGTGGACGACGACCCAACGCTCCCGTCGGCCGTCCCGGCGCCCTGGGCGGCGTCCGTCGTCGCCACCGCGGCGACGTCGTCGCCCGAGGACGGGCTGTCGGCCGAGGCCGCGACCGCCCCGAGGCCGAGCGCGGCGACCGCCGCGACGCCGAGGCCGGCGACGACGCCGGAGCGCCGCCGGCGCCACCGGCTGCGGGCGCCGCCCGCCCGGGCGGCCTCCGCCAGGGCGTGGTCGTCGTGACGGCGGTCCTGCTCCGCGGCGTCCAGGTCGTCGGCCGCGTGGCGTTGCCGGAGGCGACGCATCTGCTCCATCGGGTCCATGAGGGCTCCTTCGTCGTGGTGCGGCCGGGCCGCGACGGCCGGCCGGTGGGGGCTGTCCCCTCGTGCTCCACGAGCGTCGGTCCGCTTCCTCAAGCCCTCCTCAAGGAGCGCGCCCCGCGGCGGGTCTTGAGGCGTTCTTCAGCGGGTGCGCCGCCGGCCAGGCTCCTCACACGACGACGTCGTCGACGTAGATGTCGACGACGACGTCCGGCGCCGACGCGAGCGCGTCCAGCTGCCGTCGGACCGCCGCGCGCACGAGGTCGGCGGTGCGCGGGATGGAGACCCCGTGGCTGACGACGACGGCGAGGTCGACGAGGACCCGTCCGCCGTCGGGCCCGCCGGGCACCCCCACGGCCGCGGCGGCGCCCGTGGGCTCGGCTGTCGCGCCGTCCACCCGCGCGCGCGAGCGGCGCGACAGCACGACCCGGACGTCGGGCACGCCCCACGCCGCCTCCTCGGCCAGCCGGCCGAGGGCGTCGACGGAGACCCGGGTGGCACCCCGGCGTCCCGGGATCACGAGGTGCAGCGGCTCGCGGCCCAGGCGGCGGACGGCCGCCATCACCGACTCGACGAGGTCGGGGGGCGGCACCTCGCGCCGGGCCGCCAGCGAGCGGACCGGCGCCCACACGTCCTCGGCCTCGGCGACCAGGGCGCGGCAGTGCACGCACGCGCGCTCGTGCTCGTCCCGGTCGTCGTGCGGCGGCTGCGCCCGGCCCCGGGTGACGAGGTCCAGCAGCGGGTCGACGGGGCGCCCGCAAGGCAGCCGCTCCCCGGCGTCCTCGCTCATGCCCACTCCCTCATCTGCTGCAGCAGTGCTCGTCGCGCGCGGGCCGTGCGCCCGCGGACCGTGCTGGCGCTCGTGCCGAGGAGCTCGGCCGCCTCCTCGTAGGTGCAGTCCATGAAGGCGGTGAGCACGAGGGCGGCCCGTTGGTCCGCCGGCAGCTGTTGGACGCTCCGGTGGAGCGCCTCGTCACGCGCGACCTTCTCGACGCGCTCGTCGGTGCGGTGCGGGTCGGGCCGGTCGACGTCGACGGCGGCCGGGACGGGGCGTCGTCGCCGCAGCTGCGACAGGCACTCGTTCACGACGATCCGGTGCAGCCAGGTCGAGAACTGCGCCCGGCCGTCGAAGCGGTGGAGGTTCAGCCAGGCCCGGACGAAGGCCTCCTGCACGACGTCCTGCGCCTGCCCCCGGTCGTCCACCATCCGGACGGCGAGCGTGTAGGCGCGCACCTGGTGCCGGCGCACCATCTCTTCGAACGCCTGCGGGTAGCCCTCGCGGGCGCGGGCCAGGAGGTAGTCCTCGCCCGCGGCGCCGAGGGCCTCGACCCGGCGCACGACGGGAGCGGAGCCGGGGTCGCCGCCTCGTCCGTCCGTCATCACGTCCCTCTCGGCCGTCCCCGTGGTCTCGAGGGCTCGTCACGGCTGCACCATGCTGCCAGCGCCCGCCGACGGCGCTCGCCGGGCGCACCGCAGCTCGACGTGGAAAGGTGTGACGCAGATCACACTCAAGTCGAGTGACGGTCGTCACCCGGACGCGTCTGACCTGGGTGAGCGACCGGCGAGGTGCCGGTCGACGACGACGGCCCCACCAGGGGCGGAAGCAGGGAACGCATGAGCGAGCAGAGCACCCGCAGCCAGAGCCCCGCCCAGCAGGGCAAGGGCGGCTCCGCGCAGGGCGGCGACTCCGCGCTGCAGACCTCCCGCGGCACCACCACGATCGCCGACCAGGTGGTCTCCAAGATCGCCGGCATCGCGGCCAAGGACGTCGCCGGTGTCCACGCCCTCGGCGGCGGGGCGGCCCGCGCGTTCGGCTCGATCCGCGAGCGCATCCCGGGCGCCAGCACCAACCACAGCCAGGGCGTGACGGTCGAGGTCGGCGAGAAGGAGGCCGCCGCCGACGTGAGCCTCATCGCCGAGTACGGCGTGGCCATCGCGGACCTCGCCTCGGGCGTGCGCCGCAACATCATCTCCTCGGTGGAGCGGATGACCGGCCTGAAGGTCACCGAGGTCAACGTCGAGGTCACGGACGTCTTCATCCCCGGCCAGGACGACGACTCCGACGACGACTCCGCGGACGAGCGCCCCTCGCGGGTCCAGTGACGTCCAGCCCCACGGGCTGGCCCGGCGGCACCTCCGCCGACCCGGACGGCGCCCCGGCGCCGTCCGGGCGCGGGGTCGCCGTCCTCGGTGACGGCCCCGACACGTCCCGGACGACGTCCGAGGCGGCCGACCTCGCGGACCGGGTGGCGGCGGCGGCGCTCGCCGCCCCGGGCGTGGTCTCGCTGCACGGCGGCAGCCTCGGCGAGGTCGCGACGCTCCTGCCCGGTCGACGGGTCCGGGGCGTCCGCCTGGACGGGCCGGACGGCGGGACCCAGGTCCACGTCGTCGCCACGACCACCACGCCGATCCCGACGACCGCGCAGGCGGTGCGGGCCGCGGTGGGTGCCGTCGTCGACGGTCCTGTCCACGTCGTCGTCGGCGACGTGGCCACGCCGGCCGAGCAGGCCGGCCCTGCCGAACCCGCACCGGCCCCAGGCGCGTAGCCGCCTCCCTCGACCCAGGCGCCGGCCCGGCCCACCGCCGGTCCTCCCGCTCGGCGCGGTGACCGCCTGCTCCTGCGCGGTGCGGCCGGTCACCCGCCCGGGGCCCGGACGACCGTCTGCGGCCCCACCCCTTCTTCTCCCCACCCTCTCGGAGGACCCCCATGTCAAAGGCTGTCGTCGGTCTGCTCGCCGGTCTCCTGCTCGCCATCGCCGCCACCGCCGGCTTCGGCGCCTTCCTCCTCGCCGTCGTCTTCGGCGTCGTCGGCCTCGGGGTCGGTGCCCAGCTCGACGGGTCGCTGGACCTCAAGGCGCTCGTGCCCGGCCGCAGCCGTGGCTGAGGCCACCGCCACCCGGGGAGGTCGTACGAGCGGGGCCCCCTCCGCGTCCTGGTCCGACGCGGCCCGTGAGCAGGAGCAGGGCTCGCGGGGCTCGCTGGAGCTGGCGGACAAGGTCCTGGTCAAGATCGCCCAGCGCGCGGCCCTGGAGGTCGTCGGCGTCGCCCCCGCGGGCGCGGCCACGGGCCGCCTCGGCGGGATGCTCGGCCGCGGCTACCCGGACGCCGACGTCGAGCACGCCGGCACCCGCGCCAGCGTCACGCTCGAGATCGCCACGACCTGGCCGCACCCCGCCCCGCAGGTCGCGGCCTCCGTGCGGGACTCCGTCACCCGGCGCCTGCGCGAGCTCGCGGCCGTCGACGCCGACTCGGTCGCCGTCCACGTCGCCGCCGTGGTCCAGGCCCCGCCCCCCCGTCAGCAGGAGAGGGTCCGATGAGCCAGACCGACACCCGCCCGCACGAGACCAGCAGCGGCAGCGACCCGCTCGGTGCGGCCAAGGCCAAGACCGGGACCGGGCCCGTCCCGGTGATCGCGATCGTCCTGGCGGTGCTGCTGCTCGCGCTGGCCGCCCTCCTGGTCCGCGACGGCCTGGTCGCCCTCGGCTGGGTCGGCGGCACCCCCTGGCTGCCCGTCCCGGTGCAGGGGCTGGACGGCACCGCCCCCTCGGCCCTCGTGGTCGTCGTCGGCGTCGTCGCCGCCCTGGTCGGCCTGTGGCTCGTGGTCCAGGCGTTCCACCGGCGCAGCCGCAAGACCGTCGCCGTGGAGTCCGCCTGCGGGCTGTTCGTCACCACCCGCGACGTCGCCCGGCTGTCCACCGGTGCGGCGCGCGACGTCGACGGGGTCATGGACGCGAGCAGCAGCGCCGGCCGCCGGTCCGTGACCGTGCAGGTGACCACCACCGGTGACGCCGCGGTGGCCGAGGCCGTGCGCGCCGCCGTGACCGACCGCCTGTCCGTGCTCGACCCCACCCCGAAGGTGCGCGTGCGCACCACCTCGAACGGGAGCTCCTCGTGAAGCGCAGCGTCCTCGGCCTGGACCGGTTCCTGATCCTCCTGCTCGGCCTGGTCCTGCTCGTCTCGGGCGTCGCGGTCGGTGCCTGGGGTCTCGGCTACCTCAGCACCGTGTGGTCCGGTGCCCCGGACGAGCTGTCCACCACCCCCGCCACCGACGTGCTGTCCGCGTCCTGGTGGGGCTGGGCGGCCCTGGCCGGCGGCGTCGTCCTCGGCCTCCTCGCGGTGTGGTGGCTCGTCGCGCACCGCACCCACCACTCGATCGGCCCGCTGCGCCTGCCGGGCACCGGCTCCCAGGGTCGCCTGACCTTGGACGGCTCCGCCGCCGCGGACGTCGCGGCCGACGTCATCGCCCGGACCCGAGGCGTCCATTCGGCCAAGGGGAAGACCATCGCCGACCGCGGCCAGCTGGTCGCCGACCTGCACGTCACCGTCGAGCCGGACGCGGACCTGCGCGGCGTCGCCGAGGCCACCGACGCCGCGATGGCCGACCTCGCCGTCGTCCTCGGCCGCTCCGACGTCCGCTCCCGCGTCACCCTCGACGTCGCCCGCTCGGCGCGCCAGCAGTCCCGCGTCAGCTGACCGCCACCACCGGCAGGCCCCGCACCGGCTCCACGGCGCGCGGCCTGCCGGCCCCGCACCTCCTCACGCCACCTCCGGAGGCCTCCCGTGCCCGTCCTCGTGACCATGGTCCGCCGCTACGTCCTGGTCGCGGTCGCCCTGCCGCTGGCCGCCAAGGGCCTCGCCGCCCTCGGCCGCCGCGTCGAGGCCTCCCGCGGCGAGGGGAAGCTCTCCTCCGCCCTGCAGGGCGGCAGCCGGCTCATCTCGCGCCGCAAGGACGACGAGAAGCGCGGCAAGCACTGACCCCACGGCAAGCACGGACCCCGCGGCACGCACCGGGGCCCCGCACCGCGAGTCCTCTCGTCCCACCGACCGTCAGGAGATCACCGTGATCGGCAGCATCATCAGCGCCATCGTCGTCGGCGCCATCGTCGGCGTCCTCGCCCGCCTCGTCCTGCCCGGCAAGCAGAAGATCGGCTTCCTCTGGACCGTGGGCATCGGGATCGTCGCAGCCCTGATCGGGACCGCCATCGCCGGCGCCATCGGTGTCGCGATCACCCCCGGCATCGACTGGATCGAGCTGCTCATCCAGGTCGTCCTCGCGGCCATCGGCGTCTCGGTCGTCGCCGGCACCCGCGGCCGCCGCTGACCGCGGCCGCAGCACCGGCCTCGCCGACCGGCCGCCGTCGACCCGACGGCGGCCGGCTGCCGTCCCGGCCGGCCGCCCGGCCCCGTCCGGCTCGACCCGCTCCGCGAGGCACGACGAGAGGCCGACCCCATGCCCATCACCGACCGGCACCGCCCCTGCACCGTCGGCCGCGTGCCCGCAGGGCTGCGGTGAGCAGCACGGGCGAGATCGCCTCCCTCCAGCACCGCATCCAGCAGGCGGTCATCTCGGTCATGGTCGGCGGCTTCGGCCTGCCGCGACGGCAGGTCGGCGAGCTGCTCGCGCGGGCCCTGGCCGACGCGGGCATCCCCGACCAGCCCGCCCCGTGGATGCGCACGGCGGCCGCCGAGATCGCCGTCGGCCGCCTGCTCGTGCTCAACACGGCCCACATCCCCGACTACCTCGAGCACGCCGAGCCCGACCCCGAGACGCACGCCACCGGCTGACGGGGCCCGCCCGTCTTCAGCCGTCCTTGAGGACCCGGCGCCAGACTCCCGTCGTGCCCGCCGTCGCCCGCGTCCTGCTCGTCGAGGACGACGACGCCATCCGGACCGCGGTCGTCGGGGCGCTGGAGGACGCGGGACTCGTGGTCCGAGGTCTCGTGGACGGAGGAGCGCTCGAGGCCGAGCTCGACACGTTCCGGCCGGACCTCGTCGTCCTCGACTGGATGCTCCCCGGACGGCCCGGCAGCGCGCTCGTGCGGGTGGTGCGGGCGCGCACCGACGCGGGCGTCGTCATGCTCACGGCGCTGGACGCCCTCGCCGACCGGGTCAGCGCCTTCGGCGCCGGGGTCGACGACTACGTCGTCAAGCCCTTCGCGATGGCCGAGCTCGTGCTGCGGCTGCAGGCCCTGCTCCGGCGGCTGGGGCGCCTGCCCAGCACCGTCGAGGTCGGGGACCTCGTCCTCGACGAGGGCGCCGGCGTCGTCACGCGCGCCGGGCACCCCCTCGACCTGACGGCCACGGAGCGCCGGCTCCTCGCCTTCCTCGTCGCCCACCGCGGGCGGACGGCCTCGACGACGCAGATCCTCACGCAGGTGTGGGGCTACGACGACTACGCGGACAACCTCGTGCAGGTGCACGTCAGCGCGCTGCGGAGGAAGATCGAGGCGCACGGGCCGCGGCTCATCCACACGGTGCGGGGCGTCGGGTACGTCCTGAGGGCGGCGTGAGCGCACCCGGCGCGCCCCTCGCCCGTCCTCGCGAGCGGCTGCGCACCGGCTCGCTGCGCCGGCGCGTGGTCGTCGCGGTGCTGCTCCTGCTCGCCGTCCTCCTGCTCGTCCTGTCCGTCACCGTCGACCAGGTGCTGCGCCAGCGCCTCGAGGGGCAGCTGGAGCAGCGGCTCCTCGACCGCGCGGCCGTCGCCGTCGCGCTCGAGGACCAGGTCGACGACGAGGAGCTCGTCGACCGGCTGGCCGGGCAGGGGGTCTCGGTGCGTCTGGTCACCGAGGACGGCGAGGTGCTCACGGCCGGCCCGCCGCTCGGGACGGGGACGTCGCCCGTCGCGCCCGGGGCCGCCCGGCCGTCCCGGGACGACGGGCCCGGCCCGGAGCCGCCCGCGCCGCCCGCGGGGGAGGGCGTCGTCCAGCGCGGCGACGTGCTGTCGACGACGACCGAGCTCGACGACGGCGCGCTGGTCCTGCAGGCCGACGCCTCGGAGCTGCGGAGCACGCTGGCGCAGGTGCGGGCCGTCATCGCGGTCAGCTGCGTCGTCGCGCTCGCCGTCGCCGCCCTGGCGCTGCTCGCCGTCGTGGGCCGGGTGCTCGCGCCGCTGGACCGCATCACCGCCACGGCGCGCTCCATCGGGGCCGGCGACCGGGGGCGCCGGCTGCGGCCCGACCGCCCGGGGACCGAGCTGGGCCGCACCGCCGCCGCCTTCGACGACATGCTCGACGCGGTCGAGGGCGCGGAGGCGCGCGCCCGGGCCTCGGAGCATCGGATGCGGGACCTGCTCGACGAGGCGGCGCACGAGCTGCGGACGCCGCTCGCGGGCGTCCAGGCCGCGGCCGACCTCCTCGTGCGCGCCGAACGGCCCCGCGCGGAGGTGGAGCGGCTGGCGGTCTCGGTGGTGCGCGAGTCGCGTCGCGCGTCCCGGCTCGTCGAGGACCTCCTCACGATGGCGCGGATCGACCGCGGCCTCGAGCTGTCCCCCCAGGACGCCGACCTGGTCGACCTCGCGCGCACGGCCGTCGAGGACCGACGTCTGCGCCCCGGACCGGCGGTCCTGGACGTCGGGGCGAGCGGTCCCGCGCCGGTGCGCGCGGACCCCGACCGGGTCGGGCAGGTCCTCGCCAACCTCCTCGACAACGCGGTCCGGGCGGCGGGACCGGGCGGCCGGGTCGACGTCCTCGTCGGTCGGGAGGTGGACGGGGCGGTCGTCACGGTGCTCGACGACGGCCCCGGCGTGGCGCCGCAGGACCGCGAGCGCGTCTTCGAGCGCCTCGTGCGCCTGGACGAGGCGCGCTCCCGCGACGCCGGCGGCGCCGGCCTGGGGCTCCCGATCGCCCGCGGCATCGCCCGCGCGCACGGCGGTGACGTCGTCCTGCGCGAGCGGCCCGACGGTGCGCGCGGCGCCGCCGCCGTCCTGCGGCTGCCGCTGCGCACCGGCGGCTGAGCCGTCTCGTCCCGAGGTGCGACGAGGGCGGGACGGCGATGGCCGTCCCGCCCTCGGCGGTGGTGCTGG